>CAZWZZ010000010.1:0-23728 GCA_964638395.1 uncultured Caldilineaceae bacterium | reverse complement strand
TAATGACATTGTACCCTACTGTAGTTGTGACTCTATATCAGCCACCAGTTTTTTACGATCCAATTTGGTCTTTTGCCACATCGAGGAAATGCCGTTGGCCTGTAACCATTGCCACTCCTGGCGGGACAAATCTTTGGAAGTAATCACAATGACCGGGATGAGATCCAACTCCGGGTCTTGCTTCAACGCCTCTAAAATCTGGAAGCCATTCATATCCGGGATCATCAGATCAAGCAGGATGAGATGGGGCTTTTCCTCGCGGATAACCTCGATAGCTTCCTGCCCGGCCTCGACCTGGCGGATGTCAATGTCGTAGCTGGCCTGTAAGAGGCGGCGAATCAGGCGGGCATCGAAGGGGTTGTCTTCGACCAGAACCATTCTTTTCGGCTCATCAGGTGGGGCTTCGGCCTCCCTCTCCGGCTCGTGCCGGGATTGAGCCGCCTCGGCAGCCGAGGGGGGCGCTGCGGCCTCAGTCCGCTTGAACGGCTCGTCGACCAATTCTTGCAGTTCATCCAACTCCTCCAGATCTTCCAACGTAGACAATGTATCGACCACGTGTTCGACCAAATCTTTGGTAGAGAAAGTGCCTTTCAACCAAATCGAGGAGGTTTGGTGGGCCAGACGGCGCTCATCCTCGGGCGTCAAATCTTTAGCCGAGACGACAATGACCGGAATATTGGCCGTAGCCGGATCGTTCTTCAAGGCTTCCAACAGAGCGAAGCCATCCATTTCAGGCATCGTCAAATCGCTAACCACCAAATCGGGAACCCGATCCCGGACCATTTCCAACCCTTCGCGGGCGCTATTTGCTTCAAAAACTCGGTATGCCTTTTTGGCCTGGAGCAAACGCCGAATCAGGCGGCTATCCATCGGGTTATCGTCGATGACGACGATGGTTGTCACCTGCTCATCCAGCCGTTGCAAGGCCGACCCCAAACCATCCAGCGGCACGCCCGGCGTAGCGTGAGTCGTAATGCCCAGGTCAACATCCACCACGTTCTCTTCATCATCCATAATATGCTTTTCAACGGGGAAGGTATGGCCGGAACAATTGACCACCACAATCTCCTCATCGCTGATGATCTCCTGCTCAACCATCTTGTCCAACCCGGCAAAAGCGACCGCCGTGGCCGGTTCAACCGAATGGCCCTCCGTTTTTGCCAGGAGGCGCATCGAGTCGAACGCTTCCTCGTCGCTGACATCGAGCATGTGGCCCCCATAAGTTTGGTTGGCTCGATAGAGAAGCTGATACCCCATACCGGGGTCGCCGGTGGACAGAACCGTGATCCGAGTTTCGGGAATGACCGGCTCGGCCTGCGCTTGACCGGCGGCAAAAGCCCGGACCATCGGTGAACAACCGGTCACCTGCACCACCCCAATTTTAGGAACCCGATCAATCAACCCCATTCTGAACAGCTCTTCAAAGCCCTTCTGAACCCCAATCGGCCCAATCCCGCCGCTGACGGCCTGGATGAACCAATCGGGGGCTTGCCACCGACCGTCAGCCGGTGGCCCCAGGTGGGCAGTCAATTCCTCGGCTAACTCGAAGGCGATGGTCTTCATGCTCTCTTTGCCGGGGATGGCTTTGGCCCCTTTGTCGAAATGAATATCGCGCCGGGTAGCGAAATCGGCGGCCACTTTTTTGGCCTGGTCGTAAGTGCCGGTCACTTTGATAACTTCGGCCCCGTAGAGCGCGGCCTCCCGCATTTTGGCGGAGGGAACCAGGCTGGTCAGAAAGAGCCACAATTTAATATCGGCCCGGGCGCAATAGGCGGCGTAAGCGGCAGCGGCGTTCCCCGTAGAGGCCAGGACACACTCGCTAATCCCGGCCTCCCGCATCGATGTCACCGCGACGGCGGCTTGCCGATCTTTGAAGGAACTGGTCGGAGATTGGCGCTCATCCTTGATGAATATGGCCGGATGACCGAGACGCTTCTGGAGTTTGGTGGCTCTGGTCAAAGGGGTGCGGCCCTCTCCCATCGAAATGACGTCGTCGGGTCTAACCGTTGGTAAAAGTTCGAGGTAGCGCCATAACGAATTGATCCGGCCGCTCAGCCCCTTCCGCCACAGGGCAGCCACCTGTTCGTAATCATAATGGGCATCTAACCAGACCCCGCCACAGGCTTCACAACGATCCAGCCCTGGATAAAAGTCCTGTTCGTGGTCACATTCCAAGCATTTTACGTTGGTGAGGTAGGATTTTAGTTGTCTCATTTGGGCGTTTAGTTATAACCTTTGATTGTTAATGGTGGATTTATTTTAACATTTATTCTAGCAGATACAAACATCAATTTGCAGTGACCATCACCCCCTCCGGAGCCAAAGGAATGGTGAAATAGAAAGTTGACCCCACATTCACTTCACTGGTCATACCAATTTGGCCGCCGTGCATTTCAACCAACTGTTGGCAAATTGGCAACCCCAAACCGGTGCCGCCATACCTGCGGGTCGTCGAGTTATCGGCCTGGCTGAACCGGTCAAAAATGGCCTTGAATTTGTCCTCCGGGATGCCAATCCCGGTATCAGAAATGGAAACGAACATTTTATCCGGTTCGGTTTCAGCTATCCTGGCCTTGATGGTGATTTGACCGTCCTCGGTGAATTTGGCGGCGTTGCTGACCAGGTTCAACAGGATTTGATTGAGCCGTAATTTGTCAGCATACACCGGCGGCAAATCCTCATCGACATCAACCGCCACCTGTATGGGCTTTTCTTTTAACAGCGAACTGGTTGCGGCCAGCGTTTCATTGATGAGGCCCTCAATCGGGAGCGGCTCTCGCACCAACTCCATTCGTCCGGCTTCGATTTTGGAGAGATCGAGGATGTCATTAATCAGGGCCAGCAGATGTTGCCCACTGTTGTAGATCAGTTGAATGTCATTCAGCGCCAGTTCATTCAACTCCCCATCAATCCCTTGCAATAAAACATCGGCAAACCCGATAATCGAGTTGAGGGGCGTCCGTAATTCGTGGCTCATACTGGTCAAAAATTCCGATTTGAGACGATCCACTTCCTGCAACTGGAAGATGGTTTTTTCCTGTTCTTTCGAGAGACGGGCATTTTCCAGAGCCAGGGCGATCTGATTGGCGACCGTCTCCACCGCCGACACTTCCTCCTCAGCCCACTCCGGCCTCTCCTCCCGCTTGACCCCTAAAACCCCGATGACCTCGCCCCGTAAAACCAACGGCACGGCCAACTCACTCTTGGGACGCTCGCCATTGTCGCCGTGGGTCTGGGTGACAAGTTGCTTCCGGGTGGCGGCCTGAGCCATCGGCGATAACCAGGCCTTGTCGTCCGGGATGATCTTTCGGCTCTCCCCTTGAAAACGATAGCCCTGAATCGGCACTTCTTTTTTGAACTGCTCCCAGCGGTCACGGGTAATTCGCTGATTGAGGCGTTCCAGTTCAGCCAAGACGGCGTGCGTTTCGGCCAGGAGCCGGGCATTATCCAGCGCCGTGGCCGTCTGGTTGGCCACCGACTGCATCAGTGACAAATCTTCGGGGGTAAACCGGTCGGGTTGGTTGCTCTGAATGTCCAACACACCGACCACCAGATTCCCCTTACGGAGGGGCACAGCCAATTCGGAACGGGTATCTAAAAGAAGCGGGTTGCGGACAAAGTTGGGGGATTTATCGACATTGTTGCTGATAAATGGTTTATTCGTTTCGGCCACTGTGCCGACAATCCCCTCCCCCATTTTGAGTTGGTGACCTTGCGCTTTAAGCTGCCGGCCAACCTCACCCGTTCCCTGAGCCATCACTAAATCGGTCGAGTCTGGTTCCCGAAGATAAATATGAATGTGATAAAAATCGAACTCGGTCTGCAAACGATCTACGATGGCCCGAAGCAACTGGTTGGTATCCAGAATCGAGGTCAATTCAAGACTGATGTCCGCCGCCGTCTCCAGGGCACGGGTCCGTTGCCGAACCCGTTCCTCCAATGTTTCGATCAATTCTTGAAGATGGATCGTCATCTGATTAAAGGCTCTGGCTACCTTGCCGATTTCATCTCTGCGGGTTATCTCCGCCGACAGGTCCAATTCACCGGCGGCAATCCGAGTCGATGTCTCTGCCAGACGATCCAATGGATCAGCGATACTGCGGGTGATGACCCAGCCAAACCACACGGCCCCGCCGGCCACCCCTATGGCTACCAAAATATTTGTTCCCAACGTCGCCAGGATGGGCTGAAAGGCTTGAGCAAAATCCTCTTCCGACAACAGCGCTACCTCCAACGCCGGTAACCAGCGATAGACACCAATCACGAACACCCCCCGATAATCGGTGTAAAATCCGTTGCTATTGACTTGATCGAGTGCCCTGGCAGCCCCTTCCGACTGCAAGACATCGTCGCCAGGCGAACTGTCGGGAAAGGGGGGGGTGATGAGGCGGCCCTCAGCATCAATCAGATAAACTTGGCTGTCACGATTGAAGCCATCATCTTGAGCCAATATTTCAGCAAGTCGCTCCGGCTTAACCTGTCCGACCAGCACCCCCAATGTTTGTCCCCGTTGATGAAGGATCGGTCGAGAGACAAACATCTCTATTTCTCCCGTGGCCGGCATAGCGCGGGGCGGTTGTAAAAATATCTGTTCCAGCCCTTTTTGAAAATAGGGCTGCTCGACCCGACGTTGTCCCTCCTGGTCGGTATCGGTCGAAACGATCACCTGGCCCTGAAGATCGAGGAGGAATAGTTTGTCAAATCGTTGGGTTAGCTCCATAGTCTGTTCAAAATTCAAGCGTAGTTCATTCGACACCAGCTCCCGAAAAGGCGTTGGCTGCAACAAGGTTCGCATACGGGTCAAGACCACATCCTGGTTCGTCAGCGTCTCTAACTCCTCTTCCAACGTTTCAGTCCAATCTTTGAGACTGTTTTCCTTGATATTAGCAATAGCTTGTAACTCATTCAGGATAGAACGTCGCCCGGTGTTGAATTCAATAATCACCGAACTGAGGGTAATCAGCGTTGCCGTCAATAAGACTGACACGACGAACGTTGTGATAAGCCGGGTTCCAATACTGTGGATATTGAACCGGTTCATCAATGATTTTACTAAGTTTTCACGCTGCTCTGCCATAAGTTGTCTCCAGCCCTGTTCCTTGATCCTACTTATGCTTCCGTTTCTAAATCAGCTTCCGTTCCCAACCGGATGACGACCTCCGAAGCGCCCAATTTGTCACCCAGTTGAGAGACAGCCGCCTTCATAATCGCCTCGACCTCGGCTGAAGACCAGACCTGTGCCGTCGACTCGCTAATAACGCGATCCCGCCAGGCAGACCGCTCTGTTTCACGAGCCAGTCGAGCCGCATCCAGGGCCAAAGCAATCTGCTCGGCGATCACCTGAATAGCCGTCAACTCATCCTCAGACCATTGGCGGTCAACCGGACGCTCGATGCCGATGACGCCGATCACTTCATCACGTAGGATGAGGGGAATAGCCACGCTGCTCAAGGCATCATCCGCCGCTCGACCGTTACCTTGACCGTGGCCCTGGGCCACCCCTTTTTGTTGGACAGCGTGGGCCATTTCCGGTATCCAGGCCGCTGCCGAGGGAACCGTCTCTGATCTGGTAAAGGTATAGCCTGTCGTTTGCACCTTATGCTCAATATTGGTCCAAGCCTCACGAGTGAGACGGCGGTTGAGAGCTTCGATTTCGACAACAGCATCATTCATCCTTTGGAAAAGACGGGCATTGTCCACGGCCACGGCCACTTGATCGGCGATTGATTGCATAAGGTCCACATCTTCTTGGCTAAAGTCGCCTAATCTTTCACTCTGTAAATCTAATACCCCTAAAATCCTATCCCCCTTTTTGAGAGGGACGGCCAATTCGGTTTGTGTTTTGGGGAGGAGCGGGTTACGGACAAAGTTGGGGAGGTGTTCAACATCTTTGGCTAAAAAAGGCTGCCCACTTTTGGCTACCGTGCCGACGATACCTTGTCCCGGTTGTAATTTGTGACCAAGTGTCTTGAGTTGTCGCCCCACCTGCCCGGTTCCTTCGCGCATAATTAATTCGCCACTACGCTCATCAATGAGATAAATATGGACGTGATAATAATTAAAGGTGGTTTGAATGACGGTTACGACTTGTTGCAGTAGTTCATCAAGAGCCAGGATAGTCGTCAACTGATGGCTAACTTTAGTGCTGGCTTGCAGGGCACGGGTCCGTTCCGCCACTTTTTTCTCTAACTCGGCAGCCTGATGAGCCAGGAAAGCGTCTCGTTCCTGGTAGTAGTTGATGCGCTTTTGCAATTCTCTGGGTGATACCCGTAAATCGGCTAAGATTTCACTATATACGTTGGCTAACTCTTCAGACTCATCAGCCGTAAACCGGTCGATCCGACTGAAGGCGCGATGGGCTGTCGCTGCCCCAATCGAACCGGCCAAGTATTTTTCCAGCTCACTGTAAAATTCGGCCAGCTCGGCCACAGAGACCAGCCCATTTTCTTTGATTTCGACCCGGTGTCGGCATCGCTCGATAATCGCTGCGGCCTCAGTCGGCGTAAAATAACGGCCCAGTAATCTTTCGATACGCCGCATCTTGCTCGCCAGGGGGATAGTCGCCTCGGTAGAGGTGTATGACCGGAGAGGCGTATCGCTCGTCAAGGCGTCAACAAAGGCTTCGGTCAATCTCTGTTCCTCCTCCTTTTTTTCAAAATAGAGCGAGGCTAACACATAGAGACCAATATTGATAGCCAATGTCCAGAAAACAGTATGGGGCAGCGGTGGTAGTCCGGTCAGGCCGAAGAGCTGTTCCGGTTTCAGGAAGGTCAGCCCCCACGGGCCATTTTCAAGAAGCGTCCTCGATAGCCACCCACTCCGAATGAAAGAGGGCAAAAGTAAGGTGTAGAACCAGACCAAAAATCCGGCACTAAGCCCCAAAATAGCGCCAATACGGTGAGCGTGACGCCAGAAGAGGCCCCCCAAAATAACCGGAGCAAATTGTAGAACGGCAGCGAATGAGATAATCCCCATATTCACCAGAGTATAAGAGTCGCCGGTCAATTGTTCGAAGCCGTAGCCCAAACTTAAGATAGCCGCAACCGCCACCCAGCGAGCCTTTAAGAGGTGGCGCTGCAAAAAACTTAACCACGGAATGCGATCAACAATAGGCAGCATGAGGTGATTGGTCAGCATCGTAGCCGTCGTCATCGAGCTGACAATAATCATCCCCGTAGCGGCCGAGAAGCCGCCGATAAAGACGGCCAGGGCCAACCAGGCGCGATCAAAAAGTAGAGGGAGGCTAAGAACAAAGGTGTCAGCCTCGGCCAGCGGCAAGCCTTGCAATAACCCGCCGGCGGCAATGGGCACGACAAAAATATTGATTAGGAAGAGGTAAAGGGGAAAAAGCCAGATAGCCGTCTTGAGATGGTTTTCATTGGGATTTTCGACAACGGTTACGTGAAATTGTCTGGGTAAAAACATAATAGCCGACATTGACAAAACCAGATAAGTCATCCACATCAAGTAGGCTGAAACATCCTGACCGGCCACGCTGGTCATATCCCGGAAGGGGCTAACCGCCAGGCGTTGAAAAATATCGCCAAACCCATCGTACACAAAAAAGGTGACAAAGATACCGGCGGCCAGAAACCCCACCAACTTGACCACACACTCTACCGCCAAAGCCGCCACGACCCCCTCGTGACGTTCGGTGGGGTCTAACCGCCTGACCCCCAAGATAATGGTAAACATAATCATCAGGATAACGACGAGTGGGCCGACATTGTTGCCAAACCAAGAGTCTGCTGCCCCTTCCGCCGCCGTAATCAGGGTGAATGTTGAGGTAACGGCTTTCAACTGAAGGGCGATGTAGGGGGTCGTTCCAATCAAGGCCAACAAGGTGGCGATAGCGGCCAGAGATTGAGATTTACCGTAACGGGCCGAAACAAGATCAGCAATACTGGTAATGCGCTGTTCCGTTTTAATACGCACCAGCTTACGGATAATAAACCACCACAAAGCAATAACCAGTGTCGGCCCCAAGTAGACTGTCAGGAATAACATGCCACTATTGGCCGCACTCCCAACGCTGCCATAATAGGTCCAGGAGGTACAATAGACGGCCAGGGCCAGGGCGTAAACGAGGGGATGTCCCGCAATCCGTTTTGCCCGGTCGGAGCCTCGCTCGACCCATAAGGCAATAAGAAACAACAGCCCCACATAGAGGCAAACTACGATAATGACGGCCAAAGGATTATGCATCGTTCATCTCTCCATTGTCATCATCATTATTTCGTTCTGAATGGGAGGGAATGTAGCTTCTCGTCGTCAAAAACAAGAGTAAAATCATTAGCCCCCAGGGAAGAAACAGCGAAAGGTACACGCTGGCCGGATGACTTTCATTGGTCATAATCAACAAGGGATAACTAAATAGAATTAACCCTAAAATAAACAGCAGGGCATGAAATTCAGGTTGTCTTAAAAGTACCTTGATTCTTTTCACAGAGAACAGGCTCCTTCCCTGAATGTTGTTAACAATGCAAATCAATTTACCAGTGTGGTTTGCCACCGGTAAGGTTTTAGAAACGTCAGACTTACGCAAATTCCCCGAAAGTAAAACTTTGGACTCTTTTTGTAGATTGCCCCAACGTAAAATTCCTTTTGCGTAAGTCTTGACCGACAAGGTTCGAGTGAAATCTACTCAGCGGCCTGTGAAGGCTGTGATAGTTGCTCTGCGGTGCCCAATTTTATAACGACCCTCGAAGCATCCAACACGCCTCCTAACTTTTCCACGGCGGTTTGCATCACTTTCTCCAGATCGCCGGAGGCCCACACCTGTTGGGTCATATCGGCGATAATCCTTTCCCGATTGGCCCGCCGGCCCGTTTCATCAAAAAGACGAGCGTTCTCGATGGCCAGGCTCATCTGCTCGCTAACGGCTTCAATCAGGGCAATTTCGTCTTCCGTCCAGCGGCGGTCAGGATCATTGTCATGAATACCCAGAACGCCAATCACCTGACCGCGCAGGCTGAGGGGAGTGGCCAGGGCACTGCGGGCCTCGGCAGGTTTCGAGTCTACCACGTCTGCCTTATCTGCTGCCGGTAATCTCAAATCAACGGTCTGCTTCTGCTTCAAGACAGAAAACACCTCAAGCGGGGGAGCCACGTTTTTTAAGGAGGGAACACCCGGTTGCTGAGCTTCATAGTTGGTAGTTGGCTGTTTCTGGACCAGTTTTTCCCAGCCTTCACGAATATATAATTGTTGCAGACGTTGCGCTTCATACAATGCCTCTCGTGTTTCGGTAAAGGCTTGGGCGTTACGAATGGCCGTAGCCACTTGATTGGCCAGGGCTTCTAAGGTGGTCACATCCTCCGTCGTCCATTCTGCCACTTGTTCACTTTGGACATCCAACACGCCCAATACCTCCCACCCGGATTTGATCGGCACGGCAATCTCCGAGTGCGTATCAGGTAGAAGGGGGTTGGGTAACCAAGTCGAATCGTGGCGAACAGCTTGGACGACAATGGCCTGACCTTCGCGAGCCGCCCGGGCCACCAAACTTTGGGGGGCATCGAGCGGAATACTGTGCCCTTGCCGCTTCATCGTCGCTCCGGCGGCACCGTAGCCTTCGGTCAGCACCAGGGTATTACTCTCTAAAAGATAAATATGGGTATGGTAGTAACCAAAGCTCTCTTTGGTCATCGTGACCACTTCTCGCAATAGATCACTTAAATCCAAAATACCGGTCAAGCGTTGGCTCAATTTGAGAATCGTCTCAAGTTGCTGAGTGCGAGCATCAACTCGTTTTTCCAGCTTCTCGATCACATCTCGCAAACGACCGGTCATAGTATTGAAGGCGATGGCCACCTCGCTAATTTCATCAGCCTTGTCGATGATAGCCACCTCATCGAGGTCGCCGGCCGTGATACGCCGGGCCGTCTCAGCCAACGCTTGCAGACGACTGACCACGGTTTTATAGAGCAGATAGCTAATACCAAACGTGACAATGAAGGCACTCAGTGAGAAAATAATAACTAGGGCCTGCGCTCTATTCACTGCGTTCGTGACGGCTGTCTCGGTGGCCGTCACCTCTCTGCTCAGCGTATCCTCAGCTTCCGCGATCAATGCCTCCATTTCATTCTCGACCGCCTCAAGCGCCTCCGCCGCAGCAAAAAGCGTGGCGTCCTCAACATTCGTGTTGGCCAGGTCAAGGAGCGTATCGCCGCGAACTTTCATATCTGAGACTACATCTCGAAACTGAGCGGCGAAGTTCCGGTTTTCCAAACCGGAGTCTTGGGTATGGTATTCATTTTCGATCCTGGCGTATTCGGCCAAAGCGGTATCTAATCTGTCAGATACCGCCCTGATTTCTTCATTTTCTCCCTCTCCGAACAAAACAGCCCGCCGCACTTCATTCAAATAAGATGCGGTACCGGCCTGGATGTCTCCTAAAGCCTCTTGTTCTTTCAAGGAGTCGTTAGCTAACAGTTCAAAGCTGCTGGTAATATTTCGATTAGAAACCAGCGCTGCTCCGGCCACCATTGCAATGAGCAGGGCAATCAGAATGGCTCCAATCAGGAGCCGCCCGCCAACCGTCCAGCCGTTCGGTGTCCATAGCTTTAATTTACCGGTCATCATCGGCTTGATCCTTTTCTATTGAAACTGAGGATGAAACTGAGGATGAAACTGAGGATGAAACGGAGGAGCCGTTGTGATGGGAAGGTAATGACCCCTCAGCCTCCCCCTCCACCTGGTCGGGGTCGGTCACTAATTTAACATAGGTGCGTGATACCCCGAGCGCTTTGGTTAATTCATTTAGGCCCGTCTGGATGATCGTATCGATGTCAGGCGAAGCCCGCATTTTTTCGGTGATGCGTCGGGTCAGTTGCTCGCGGGTCGCATGCTTTTGGGTTCCTTCAAATAGGCGCAGGTTTTCGATTGTTAAGCCCAGCTGTTCGGCCACGGTCTCGACCAGCGCTTTCTCTTCCGCCGTCCAGTTTCGGTTTGGATCACGCATATCCTGCAATTTGAGGGAGCCTATGGCCTGGCCCAGCACTGAAATGGGCTGCGAAAAGGAGATGCCATCACCCTCAACCGTTTCACCGGGGCTGTAGGGGGCATTGAGGGGGCGATGCTCGATATGCCAGCGTCCCTGATGCTGCTCACCTAAGAATTCCTCCCATTCCCGCAAGACATACCGCCGGTAATACTCCTGCGCCTCGGCCAGCAATCGCTCCCGTTCCGCTTCATGGGCTTTACGTTCGGTAATATCCTCCTGGAGCGCAATGAAGTGGGTCACTCTCCCTTGAGCATCCGTGATTGGCGAAATAGAGGCCAAGGCCCAATACAATTCACCATTTTTCTTCCGATTGGCAATCTCACCCCGCCATTCACGCCCGGACTTAATCGTTTCCCACAACTTCTCGTAGATTTTGGGAGACAATTCGCCCGACTTCAACAGACGGGGATTGCGGCCAATCGCTTCTTCGGCGGTGTAGCCGGTCAATTCCGTAAATTTGGGGTTGACATACTCGATATAGCCGTCAATATTCGTAATAACAACGACGTTTGGGCTTTGCTCGACGGCCTGGGATAATTTACGCAGTTCTGTTTCAGCCTGCTTCCGTTCGCTAATATCGGTGGCGATGTCGGCCAGATAGAGCGGCTTGCCTTCCTCATCTCGCAGCAAAAAGTAACTGTCAATGACCGGGGTGAGCCGCCCATCCGCTGAAAGAATCGACATCTCGCCGGACCACCGGCCCTCTCGCATCACCTGTGGCAGGATCGTCTCGGTAAGAACCGAGTGTAGATTTTGGGGATAGTAATCAATAATCGGTTTATCCACCGCAGCCTGAGTATCCTCTTCACCCAAAATCTCGGTAAAGGCCGGATTCATATACCTGACCCGCCCATCCAACGTGGCGAACCCAATACCCTGCCCGGCAGCCTCCACGAACTGCCGGAAAATGCTGGCATTCTCCAAAGCGGCCTGGGTTTGGGCCAATAGGCGGCGACTTTCAATCGAGGAGGCTACCAACGAAGCCACTTGCCGCCATAAACTTTCATCCTGGGGCGTGTAAGCATTGGCCGCTTCGTGGCTGATATTCAACGTGCCAATGGCCTCGCCCCGCGTAGTTATCAAGGGGGCTAACAGGACTGATTGGGCACCCTGCTCCTGCAATCGCCGGTAATCAATATAGTCACCTTCGGCCATGTTAGCGGTGATCAAAACCCGTTTTTCCTGAATAGCTCGCCCCACGGCGGTTTTGTCGAGCGGCAGCCGGGTCTTGCTAGGGATAGAACCGGCCAGACCGTTGAGAACAATCACTTCCAGATTGTTTACTTCGGACCGAACCAGCGTCGCACTCAAGCGGTTCCCTTCCATAATTTGGGGCGCTTTAGCGGCCACAATGTCGAAAATCGCCTGTTCATCATCAGCTTGCCCCAAGAGCGTGGCCATCTCGTTGAGCAAGCCCAGCCGGTGGGCCTGTCGTTCCGTTTCAGCCAGCGCGGCCTGGGTTTGGTCGGTCAAGCGCAAATTTTCGATATGGACGCTCAACCGGTGGGCTACGGCTGTGACAATATCGGAGACATCGTCGGTCGCAACGTGCGGCTCGCTGACTTCCAGACGGCCAATTGGTTCCCCTTGAACGGTCAGCCAGGATTGCACTATTTCCTGAGTGGTCGTTTCATGCTCCTCTTTCTGTTCGGCTTCGGTCTGAACCGGAAGCAGCCGCTGTAAATTATAGGTGTAGCCACGCTCCACCAACTGCTCATCTTGATACCGCTGCCAACCCTCTCGGCTCAACCGCCGGGTCAGGGTGTTTAGCTCGCGGATGGCTTCCTCGGATCGCTCAAAGAGGCGAGCATTCTGCAAAGCAACGGCAATTTGAGCGGCCAACGTTGTTTTGATCCGCACATCTTCGGCGGTGAAGCGATTCAGGCTATCGGCCTGGACATCGAGGACGCCGAGCAACTCATCCCCGGCGATGATGGGTACGGACATTTCGGAGCGGGTGTGGGGCAACAACGGGTTCGGCAAAAAGAAGTCGCTTTCCCGAACATTGTTGGCGATGACTCCCTGTCTCTGCCGGGCCGCTTGGGCCACCAGAGACTCCGCCCCTAGCGGGATGTGCCAGCCCTGGGCGACCATTTGCCGCCCCACCTCAGCCGCCCCGGCTGTCAAAACCAACACCTGGTTTACTTCATCGAGTAGATAAATATGAACGTGGTATAAATCGAAACGTCGCTTGGTCAAATCGACCATGCTCTGGAGCATTTGCTCCGGCTCGGTAATCTTCGAGACGATGGTGCTGATGTTAGCCACCGTGGCCAGCTCTTCCGCCCGCTTTTCCAAAATAGCCTCAGTCTGTTTGCGCCGCGTAATATCCTGGGCGATACTCAAGAAGCCGGTAATGCGGCCCCTCTCATCCCGCAGCGCCGTGACCGACACTTGCACAGGGAGCCGGCTCTGGTCTCTGCGAATATAGGTCCATTCATACTGATTGGATAAATTGTGGCGGGCCTTGGCCACGAAGACTTCAAAGTCCGGCTCTATGCGTTTGTTTAACTCTTGCGAAAAAAGCTGCGCCCGCTCGATGACCTCGCTCAAATCGTGAAAAAGCATCAGGCTCTCGCGGCCAATGACCTCATCCGCCGTGTAGCCCAGCATCTGTTCCGCGGCCGGGTTGAAGGTTTGAATGATCCCCTCCGGGGTCGTCGAAATAATCGAATATTCGGCGTTATCCAAAATAGCCTGCTGGAGTTCCGTAATCTCCCGCAGTTTTCGCTCCCGTTCGACACGGTCGGTAATATCATTCTGGACCCCGATGAAATGGGTCACCTGGTCGTGGTCATCACGAACCGGCGATATTTGCAACTCATTCCAGAAAAAAGCGCCATCTTTGCGGTAGTTGCGTAAGACAACCGTACAGTCCCGCCCCTCGTCGAGGGCCGCCCGCAACTCATCAATCGCCAATTGATCCCGATCATCCGCCTGGAGAAAACGGCAGTTGCGCCCAATCACTTCCGCCGCCCTGTAGCCGGTAACCCGCTCGAAGGCAGGGTTGACATAAATAAGGGGCATATCCGGCTGGCGGGCATCGACGATGGTAATCGGGTCGATGCTGGATTCGATGGCCCGGGTGCGGATGTTGAGAGTCTCCTCCGCCTGTTTGCGCTCCAGCGCCGAGCCAACCCACCGGGCCAACAATGCTACAAAATCTTTATCGGCCGGGCTGAACGGGGCTGGATATGGCTTGGGGCTTGAAAAGTGCAAGGTTCCGTACCGTTTGCCGTGAACCCAGATGGGGGTTCCGATGTAGGACTCAAGCTGAAAAAGCTGGTAACAGGGATGTCTATGGTAGTCTGACTCTTGGGCATTTTCAATGGTGATGATTTCGTCAGCTTGCAGGGTGAGGCTACAATAAGTATCTCCTAAATCAAACTGTTGCCCCTCACTTAAATCGGCATTTGGGGCAAAACAGGCCTGTATCGTATAAAGATCATCCTTTACGTGACTAATAATCCCGGTCTCCAAATCGAGGAGGCCGGTAGCCAGGGCCAGGGCATTATTGAGTTGTTCTTCAATAGCCTCTTCGGTTTGAGATGCGATCTCGAACAAAAGCCGGGTACGTTCCTCTCGTTGGGCCAACGTCTGCTCGATTTTCTCCCGTTTGACCAAGCTCTGTCGTAGCTGGATTTGATCCATAACTTGCCGGCCCAGCGCCTTGAGCGCCGTCGTCTGCTCCGAAGTCAAAGTTTTAGGTTTATAGTCGATGACACACAGCGTCCCCAACGAATACCCGTCGCCAGTCACCAGCGGAGCGCCGGCATAAAAACGAATCGCCGGTTCGGCTGTGACAAGCGGATTGTCAGAAAATCGCTCATCTTGCCAGGTGTCCGGGACGACCAGCAGATCATCCGGCGCTAAGATAGCGTGGGCACAGAAGGCCACATCCCGTGAGGTTTCGTCAAAATCCAGTCCAATTTTCGATTTGAACCATTGCCGGTGGGCATCGACCAGTGTCACCAGCGCCACCGGCGTGCCACAAATCAAGCTGGCCAGATAGGTCAAATCATCGAAGGCTTTCTCGGCGGCCGTATCCAAAATTTGATAACGATGGAGTGCGTCCAAGCGTTCCTGTTCATCTTTTGGTAAGCGGGCTTTCATTTCTTTCTCCCCTATCTGTCTCCATTGTCGGGACTCATTCGGTCAGCGTCCTCATTTTTCGGTATCAACTCGACTCGTGTCTGCCGGGCTTGTAGGGCCTGCCCCAACTCCTTGACGGCCATTTGCAGGGCGCTCTCCACGGTTACTGTTCCCTGAATTTTTTGGGTGACCTGGTTGACAAGCCGCTCTTGCTCTGCCCGGCGTCGACTGTGAGCAAACAAACGGGCATTCTGCAAAGCCACGGCGATTTGACCGGCCAGGATCGTCTGAATACGGATGTCTTCTTCGGTAAAATAATCGACGTGATCGGCTTGAATGTCTAGCACGCCGACCAGTTGCTGACCGATAATCATCGGCACGGCCAATTCGGCCCGCGTTTCAGGCAGGAGCGGGTTGGGCAGCCAATCAGGGGTAGCCCGAACATCGTTGACGATAACCCCCTGCTTGTGACGGGCTACTCCAGCCACCAACGACTGCTCTTGCTCCAGGGGAATTTGCCAGCCCTGCGTCACCATCTCCTGGCCCACCGCACCGGCTCCCGCCGCCAAATCAAGCGTTTTCTCTGTTTCATCCAGCACATAGATATGAGCGTGATAGAGATCGAAACGCTCTTTGGTCAAATCAACCACCCGCTGGAGCAATGTATCAACATCCAAAATCGTCGAGGCTGCCACCCCGACCTGGGCCACGGCCTCGAGTTCGACGGCCCATTTGGCCAGTCTGGCCTCAACCTGTTTCCGCTCACCAATATCAAGCACCACACCGCTCCACAAAATATCGCCATTGGTCAACTTTTCCGGCATCGAACTCCCACTAATCCACTTTGTTTGACCGGATGGCAGGATGACGCGCCCTTCCCATTCCCATTTCGCTAACGTTCGGGCCGAGTCCGCAATAGATTGTTGGAAGGCTGCGACATCTTCGGGGTGAACAATATCCAAAATAGCGCTACTATCGTTGATAATCACCTCCGGTTCGAGACCGTAAACTTGACGACTGCCGGAACTAACATAGGGAAATTCAGTCTGACCGTCGGGGTGCAGGATGAATTGATAAATCATGCCTGGCACGTTCTCAGCGATCTTTTCAAGCGTGGTGTGTTGCTCATCCACTGGCTCCGTTGCAGTCCGTTTCGGCAACCTACCCCCTGTCTGTTCGGGCGACCGGAGCTGCTCAACCTGTTGGCGTAACGCCGTCAATTCCTTGATGAGTTGGGCCTTAGTTTTTCTCCGATCATTCATGGCTATCATCCTGTTTCACGTTTTCGGACACGAATGGCTCGATCATTTGCTCCGCTTCCGGCGTAACCTGCAAGTCGATGATGGTTTTAGCCGTGCCCAGCGCTTTGCTCAACTCCTCGGCAGCGGTTTTCAGGGCCGTCTCGATGTCACGGCTGGCCCGGATACGGTCGGTAATCTGCCGGGCCATCTGCTCCCGGGCGGCCTGACGCTGCGTTTCCTCGAATAGGCGAATGTTTTCTGCTTTTTGGGCCAACTGTTGGGCGACAGCCGCCAACAACTTCTGCTCATCAGGAGACAACGCCCTATTATGGGGCGTTTTGACCGACAGATGACCGATTTTTTCATTCTGCACCACCAACGGGATGCGCGGCGTGTCATTTTTGGCCTCTGTGCCGACCGGCTTGATGGCGGCTAAATCGTAAGAAAAACCGACACCCTCTGCTCGCTGCCCCAATTTATTGACCCAGGCTTCGTGGGTCAATTGGTTGAGGGCTGTTTCCAGCCGCCGCTGTGATTCCTGGGCAGCGCTCCATTGCTGCGCCCCGTCGATAGCGATAGCCAATTGGGTAGCCATCGCCTCGAAGACGGTTCTATTATTTTCGGTGAACATGTTGACGCGGTCCGACTGCATATCCAACACGCCCAAGACCCGGCCTTCGACTTTGAGCGGCACGGCTAATTCAGAGCGGGTTTCGGGCAATAAATCGTTCGGCCTATGCAGGGAACTCAGGCTGGTGTCGGGCACGACAATCGACTCTCCATCCGCCGCGACCCGGCCCACAATCGAGCCGGGGCCAACCGGCAACGAATGACCCCGTTCCAACAACAGTTGACCAACCCGTCCGGTTCCAGCCCGCATCACCAAAAGCTGGCCGGTATCATCAACCAAATAGACGTGAACGTAATACAAGTCAAACTGGGTACGAATAAATTCGGTGATTTTCGGCAGCAATGTTTGTAAATCACGGATAGAGGCCGCTCGCTGGCCGACTTCCATCGATAGCACCAGATCATTCGTTCGGGCCTCGATCTGGCTTTCGAGCGAGCCAATGGCGTGGCGTAGTTGCGCGGTCATTTGATTGAATACTGCGGCCAACTGCTCCACCTCATCCCAACTGTTAACTTCAACCTCGACGCTTAAATCCCCTGCAATCGCTCGTCGGGCCGCTGCGGTCAGGTCGATAATGGGCCGAAAAATTTGTCGTGAGACGACTATAGCCACAATCACGACCACTGTAATAGTCACAGTCACCACGGTCAACAGGGAAACAGTTCGCAACTGCTGCTCAACGTTGTAGATGAGAGTTAACAGCCCCAGAGGTATCAAAGCAATCAGTAGAAAGATGATGATAAGTTTTATCTGTAGGGAGAAGCGTGTAAATTGCCGCTCTTCCGTCGGGAGCGTTGTCTGCGGATTCGATTGTTTACGCCAATCACTCATGCTTTCCTCACTCTTCTACCTTCAATTGAACCGTCGTCTCCGGAGCTTGCAGGCTCAAGCCCACTTCCCTGACCGCCACCCGGAGCGCTTCCTCTAACGATTGCGCCGCCTGAATTTTCTCGCCAATTTCATTGACCCGCTTTTCCTGGGCGGCCCGCTGCTGGGTTTCGTCCAAAAGCCGGAGATTTTCGGCAGCCTGGGCAATCTCTCTGGCGATGGCTTCCACCAGGGCCATTTCTTCCGGCGTCCAATCACGGGGTTCGACATCCTGTAAGCCCAACACGCCGATGATCTCATCTCGGACCGTCAGGGGCACGATGAACTTGGTTTCGGCTGGCTGAGCCGGTTTTTGACCATTATCCCCCCGGTTTTGAGCAGTGGATGGTGCTGTTTTGATGAGGGGTTGTCGGGACTCGACAACTTCGACAATTTCAGGAGGCATTTCATCCGGGACATCAACCTCCTCTCGAACCTGCTCATAATTTTTGAGAGGTTGTCTGGCCTGATAAGACTCCCAGGCTTGCAGGGTATAACGTCGTTGGGTGGCCTCGACTTCGGCCAGGGCGGCCTTCGTTTCGTTGAGCAGACGTTGGTTATCAATCGTGACCGCGACCTGTTGGGCCAGGGAGGCATAAAAACGCTTTTCCGACTCGGTAAATGTGTGGACGCTATCAGCTTCAAGAAATAATAAACCTAGCTGTTGTGTCCCTATCCAGAGGGGCATAACCACCAGAGCCAAAATGTCCAAATCCATCAGGCTCATCAGCGCCGCCGCCGTGAGCCGTTCGTCCCGTTGAACATCTTCAAAGAAGAGCGGCTCTTTCCCCAGATAGGGCCGCAGCGCGGCCAAGATCGCCGGGGGATAGGGCTGGTCGGACGGCGGGTCAGCCTCCCCCTGTCTGGCCCAGACACTTAACAGCGTCACGTCCTCTAAATCGCCCCGGGGGTCTGGTTGGCTCGATGCCAACACCACCCGTCTGATTGTTTCCAACTGGATGCTACCGACAATAGCGGCCACCACAGCCTCCAAATCAGCCGCCTGGTTGATATTGCGGATGACTTCGTAAAGCTGTCGCGTCTCGGCCAGAGCTTGCTGTTGAGCCAGATAGGCCCGCCGGCTGGCCACCACCGCCGCGACCGGTTCCAGCAATTGCCGGAACATAAGGCGCTCCTGCGTGCTGAATTTGTGGGGTTTTGGCCAATGGAACGTGACCACGCCTTGCCACCGGCCCCCACTCTGCAAGGGCATAATGGCTATGGCTTTGATGCCTGATTGGGAAGCCAATTCACGAGTGGTTAGATCAAGCCGTTCATCCCTGTTGATATCGCCAACAGTCATAATTTTATTCGGCGCTTCTAAAAATAGCCGCACAAAAGGAAAACTCTCCAGTTGAAAACGCTCGCCCAGCAGGGGAGCTTCCGGCCAAATCTGTCCCTTGCACCAACTCGAAACCAGGGTGATTGTGGCCGGTTGGTCGTCGGAGTCGGTATCAATATAGGCCAAATTGACAAAAGCACCCGCCTTATCTTCGACAATGCCGGTCAAGGCCGATAAAATACCCTGCTCATCGACCGCTTTAGAAAGGGTCGTCTCAATGTGGGAGAGCTTCTCAAGTTGGACCGCTCGCGTTTCGGCCTGGCGCAGGAGCAGCCAGTTGTTGACAACAATCGCCGTTTGACCGGCGATGGAGTGGTACAACCGCTTATCTCTATCGGTAAATTGACGCTCATTGATCCACAACAGACTGGCCACGCCGACCCAATTATCTCCCAGCGTGAGCGGGATAACCGCCAGCGATTGGGCGTTTGCCTGCTGAAACATAGTTTGTAGCGTTGGATCGATTCGTTCATCCATCGCCACCTGGCTGACGAGCAAGGGTTCATAGGGACTGGAGAGCCACAGTTTGGTCAAGGGAAAATCGACCAGAGAAAAACGTTCGCCGATGGGCCAGGAGAGAACATTGTCGGATGACTCGTCATAAAGGGAGGCCGCCACCAACTCGGCATACTCCGGCCAGCCTTGCATATTGCTATCAAACAGGAGTAAGGCGGCGCTGGCTAAATCGGGCGACACTTCGGGCAAAGCGATAATCTGCAACACTTCATCCAGACTCCGCACCGCGTTCAGCCGGGTGCCGATGTGGTAGAGAATTTCCGTTTCGGCCAGGGCACGTTCGGTTTGTTGGAAGAGTTGGGTGTTCTGCAAGACGGCGGCCACTTGGGCGGCCAGCGTGGTCTGGATACGGACATCTTCATTATTAAAACGGTCAACATCATCCGCTTGCACATCAAGCACCCCCAGCAGAGTATTTCCGGCTAACATCGGCAAGGCCAACTCCGCTTTCGTCTCCGGCAGTAAGGGATGGGACAAAAAGTCCGGCTCGCGGCTCACGTCATTAATTAGCACGGCTTCCCGCCGACGAGCGGCTCGGGCGACTAATGATTGGCTCTGAGTCAAGAGGATTTCTCGGCCTTGCGCTACCATCTCCCGACCGATATCATCCGCCCCGGAGGCCAGGCTCAAGATATTTCGCTTCTCATCGAATAGATAAATATGGACGTGATACAGGTCGAAGCTCACCTTTGTCAAATCGACGACTGTTTGCATCAATTGCTCGGTATCAAAAATCGTTGAGGTAATCACCCCCACCTGAGCCACCGTTTCCAATTCGATGGCCCGCTTGAGCAGGGCCTCTTCCGTCATTTTGCGGTCGGTGATGTCTTCGGAGATGCCCAACAGATATTTAGGTTTCCCTGCCGCGTCGAGAATAGGCACTTTGCGGGTATGGAGATACCGGACTCCTTTATCGACTGTATGAATAGGCTCTTCGGGAATATCGAGCAGTTCCCCTTCGGCCAGGATTTCTCGATCTTTGCTGATGAAAAAATCGGCTTGATCTTCGGGGAAAAAATCATAATCACTTTTACCGATCATCTCTTCACGGGGAAGACCAATCAATTTCTCCCCGGCGCGGTTAAAGCGGACAAAGCGCAAATCCTCGGCATCTTTAACAAAGACCATATTGGGAATATTTTCAACGATGGAGTCCAGAAAACGGGTCACCTCTTCGAATTCGGCCGCCCGCTCCTGAGTTTGCTCGAAGAGCCGCCGGTTTTCAATCGTGGCCGCAACCAACGAGGCAATCTGGGTAATGAGGCGCTCATCCTGGTCGCCGTAAGCATCTAATTTTTTGCTCTCGATGGTCAAGGCTCCAATCACGTGGTCGCTGATAATCAACGGGGCCGTAATCAGGGAAGACATCCCCTGTTTGCTGGGGCGATAATTTTTATAGAGCTTCTCGGCGGTCAGGTCGGGTACGGTAATGACCTGCTTCTGTTGAACGGCGCGGCCAATAATCGTACCCTCGACGTTGAGATGGGTTCCGACCGGAACGGCCCCTTCGTTGCCTTTAAGGGCAAACACCTCAAATTTATCCTCCGCTTCGTTGAGCAACACCACACTCATCCGATCCCCGTTGATAATCATATGGGTCTTGGCCGCCATAATTTTGAAGACCTCGTCAACGGTGACCGTGCGGCTCAACTCCGTGCCCATTTCGTTCAGCAAGGCCAGGCGACGAGCCAACTCTTCCGTCTTAGCAGCGTTTCGACTGGCCTCTTCATACAGACGAGCATTCTCCAGACTGACGGCCACCTGGGCGGTCAGGGTCGTCTGAATGTGGGCATCCTCCTTAGAAAAGCGATTAAGTTGATCGGACTGCACATCCAACACACCCAAGACGCGGTTCCCGACGATCATCGGTACAGCCAGTTCCGAGTGGGTATCGGGCAAATTGGGGTTGGGCATCCAATCCGGCACTTTGGAGACATCGTTGACCAGGACTCCGGTATGGGTGCGAGCCGCCCGAGCCACCAACGAACGACGCTGCTTGAGGGGGATCTGCCAGCCGGCCTCAACCATTCTGCGCCCGACATCCCCCGCTCCGGCTGCTAACTTTAGAATATCACCCTGCTCATTCAGCAAATAGACGTGAACGTGGTACAGGTTGAAATTCTTTTGGGTCATATCGACCACGGCCTGCAACAGTCGGATCGGGTCGAGAACGGTTGAAGCGCCGACACTGACGCGGGCCACCGTTTCCAATTCGTTGGCCCGTTTGGTCATAATCTCCTCGGCCTGCTTCCGTTCGGCCAAATCCTCCTCAAGTTTAGCGTTGGCCGTTTCCAACTCCCTGGTGCGCTGCTTAAAGCGCTGCTCCAGATCATCATAAGCCGTTCGCAAGCGGGCCAGTTCTTGCTCAAGTTCCTCGACACGATTATGGCATTGTTCACCATTGTGCTGCTTTTCAGCCATTATCCATTCTCCACTCCGTTAGCCGGGTCACCCTGCTCTATTTTGGAGTCGCTGTTTTCCCCCGCTTCTGTTGGTCGCCCTGCTATCAATTCCTGCTTCGATCCCAACCGGATAAAGGTTCGATCCGGTTTGAGAACCCGGCCCAATTCACCAATCCCAATTTCGAGCAGACTCTCCATATCCGTGGCCCGGCGCAATTTGGCGCTGATCTGGCTAATCAACTGCTCCCGGCTGGCCCGCTCCTGAATACTATCGACCAGACGCAAATTTTCGGCAATCTGAGCCACCTGATCGCCGACGGCCTGAATCAGCGCCATTTCGCTCTCGCTCCACTGCCGGTCAGGTCGATCCTGGTGTAATTGTAAATTGCCAATAAGCATCCCGTGTAACTTGATTGGGGCAACCAATGCTTTCTGGACCTCGTTTTGCCCAACCGCCCTGTTGGTGGCAGACCTCTGCTGTTCATCAGGGTGGGTACTTTCAGCAGTGGTGGAGTCTGCTCGCTTTGCAGCCTGCCCCTTGAGTGTCACTACCTGGGGCGTATGCTCCTGCCCATTTAACAGTGACCGGCGGGCTTTGGCAATGGTAGCCTCATCCAGCGTGCTGGACTCGCCCAAACTAAATTGCACACGATTCACGCCGTGGCGGACTATCTGTTCTTTACTCCAGGCTTGTTCCACATAACGTTTCTGTAAGGTTTGCGCTCTGGCCAAGTTTGTCTGGACTTCCTCAAACAAGCGAGCATTCCGAATAGCAATCGCTACTTGACTGGCCAGAGAGCGCAGCAACGTCGCATCATTATCATCCAGCCCGGCAATCTCATCCTGCTGCACATCCAGGACACCCACGACCTGCCCCTCCAGGATAATCGGCACCGCCATCTCAGAATAAGTATCGGGCAGCAGGGGGTTGGGCAGCCAATCGTCCGCCTGGCGGACATTATCAACTTTAACGATTTCGCCGGAGCGGGCGGCCCGAGCCACAAGGCTGACCTCGTTCAAGGCAATACTGTGTTTTTTGGCTTTCATTTCCGCGCCGGCCCGGCCGGTGCCGGCGGCCACAACCAACTTTTCCTGGCCATCATCCAGGAGATAGATGTGAACGTGGTAATAGGCAAAATTATCTTGAACCTGGTTGACGATTTCCGGTAACAATTCGTCTATGTCAAGGATAGCATTGAGATATTCACCGATGGCAGCCACAATTTCGAGACGGCGAGTCCGGTCGGCGATCTGTTGATCCAGGCCGTCAATCGTCTCTTGCAGTTGGTCGGCCATACGGTTAAAAGAGTCAGCCAATCGGCCCACCTCGTCACGACCGCTTACCTCGGCCCGTTGCGCTAGATGGCCGTCGCTCATAGCCTGGGCGACAGTGGCCAGGTTTTCGATGGGGCGCACAATCTGACCAACTACAAAGATCCCCAAACCGGCGACTACAACCAGAGCCAAGCCAGCCGCCAAAACGGCAAGCCACCCGTTGTTGTTGGCCGTGGCCGGGATTAACCGCTCGATGATGATAGCAAAGAGCTGATCCAACACCAACAGTCCGATGGCTAAACCGATGAGAGTTACCGTCAATCGAATTCGGATGCTGTTCCCCATGTCATCCTTTCTCCA
>CAZWZZ010000009.1:0-24078 GCA_964638395.1 uncultured Caldilineaceae bacterium | reverse complement strand
GCCTTTCTCAAATCAAGCTGGCAAACGGTCGAAGGGTATCCTGAGTGGCTGGATTTTTGCGAGGATTTGATTTTTGATATTCGTCTCCGGGATAAGTTCACGGCGTTTGCCTTTGTCCCCCAGGCGATTGCCTATTTTCGGCCACGGGGTACGCTGCGGGCCTTTTTCAAGCAATATTATCAATATTCGCGGGGCGATGGTAAGTCCGATTTGTGGCGCAAACGGCACGCCATTCGTTACACAACCTATCTGGTAGCTTTGCCGCTGCTGTTGATGTTAGGGCGGGTGGCTTCGCCGGTGTGGTGGCTGATGGCCCTGCTTCTGGGTGGCCGGGGTATGTTTTATACGCCCTATAAACGGCTACCGACCTTGTGGCAGACGCTTTCATTCAGCGAAAAGCTACAGGCTATCGGCTGGGTTCCGGTCATTCGGGTGACGGGGGATGTGGCCAAGATGATCGGCTATCCGGTCGGCTGGAAGTGGCGGTTGGAGCGATTGTCGAGCCGGCCGGAGTTACAGTGGCGCTACCAGCCTGATGAGTTGCGTTAAGGCAGTGTAAATTTTCGGGCAATAGGCACAGTATGGCCATTTTTCAAACAAAATTCCAAAAATAAGCTGTTATAATTAATGATTGGAAGGGGGCGTCGCCCGGTTTTGGCGTGATACATTGTTTCTTAAGCCCCTGTTTTATGCTTGGCTTTATATTCTAAGTAAGGTATAATCAGCTATGAATTTCTTTTCCCGCCTTACTTCCTTAACTGGTGTAACGGAGCCCGGCACAACTTAACGATCCAGGAGCACAACTTGGTTGGAAAAGTTCTCGGCAATCGCTATAGAATTTTGCGCGAAATTGGCAGCGGGGGTATGGCTTGGGTCTACCTCGCTGAAGATACAAAAGAAGACACATTAGTTGCCATCAAAGTTTTATATCCCCAATTCGGTGAAGATTTATCCTACATTCATCGTTTCAACCGCGAAGCCAAACTGGCCAGCGCTATGACCGATCCCCACATCGTTCGTGTTTTGGATTATGGGGCCGACCGTGATATTTACTATTTGGTTATGGAGTACATCGAGGGCAGGGACCTGCGTCAGGTTCTCGAAGAACAGGGGCCATTTCCCTGGCGGTTTGCCCTGGATGTCATCGACCAATTGGCGACGGCGTTGGAACACGCCCATATGCACGGGGTAGTGCATCGGGATATTAAACCGCAAAATATGATGCTGAATGATAGCGGCATGCTCAAAGTCTTGGATTTTGGGATCGCTCGCGTCTCCACATTACCCTCCCTGACGCAATCCGGCTTCATCGGTTCGCCATACTATGTCTCGCCGGAACAGGCGATGAGCGAAGAGGTCGATATTCGCTCTGATATTTACTCCTCCGGCATCGTGTTGTACGAGATTCTCAGTGGGCGTATCCCGTTTGATGCCAAAAGTCCCTGGTCGATCATTAGCCAACATATTGCCAACGACCCGCCCCGCATTGATCTGTCCGATACCAACCTCTCAGAAGATGTCCATATGTTGATGAACCGGATGATGGCCAAGGATCGCGAGGATCGCTTCCAGACGCCGACGGCTCTTAGACAGGCCATTGCCGCGATCTTAGGCGGTCGTTCCATTGTCGATGTTGGCCTCGACACCCGCCCTATTCGGGGCAATGATAAAATCAATATGGCCGAAAGCCTCTATGAGCGGGCTTTAGAAACTATCGAGGCCGACGAATGGGCACGAGCGACCGATTTGTTGAATCAAGTCCTGGAACTTGATCCCTATCACAAAAAGGCGGCTGAAACATTACCGGAAACGGAACGCCGGGCCTTTTTAGTGACGAAATATCACGCCGCCAGACGTGCGATGGAGCGCAAAACCTGGGACGAGGCCGTTAAAAACCTCCAAGCCATTGTCGAGATTCAGCCTGATTACCAAGATGCCTCGACGTTGTTGGCGAAAGCCGAACGTCTGGCCCACAAGGAAGCCGCCCAAAAAGATGTGGCCACACGTTACGCCGAAGCGGTCTCCCATTTCGAGGCTAAACGGTGGCCTGACGCTGTGGCGGCGTTGCAGGATGTCCAACGCCTCTCACCCGGTTACAAGCGAACCGTCCACCTCCTGGCCGAGGCTGAAAAAGCAACCCAGAACTCTCAACAAGCGCCTGCTGCCCAACTGACGACAGACTCTGCTGCTCCCCCTCTTTTTTCTAAACAAGGCTGGAGTGTCATCGCGGCGGGGGTCTTGGTTCTCATTGCGGTGTTTATCATCCTGGGTATCAGCAGCAACTCAGCCACCGGGGATGATAGCGTCAGAGAGGTGTTGAAGACGACCTATGAAGCAGCCCTGGAAGCGGCTGAAAACGACCAGACTGAGGAAGCCATCCGTCTGTTCGATGAAATTTTGGCCCAAGACCCCGATTATGCCGATGCCGCCGACCGCCGCCGGGAGTTGGTGACTGCCCAGACCCCCACGCCTGTCGAAACCCCGCAAAGTTTGCTTGCCGCGCAACTGGACGAGGCGGAAGCAGCCGTCAATTTGGGGGAATGGTCCGAGGCCATCAATCTCTTGCAAGAAGTCCGCACGGACGACCCGGCGTTTGATACCTCCCGCGTTGCCTCCCTCCTGTGTGATGCTTACGTAGGCCGTGGCCTGGAGACTTTAGAAACGGTTGCTGAACAAGAGGCCCGATCTGTGGCGGTGATTGAGAACGCGCTGGCCGATTTTGAGGCCGGGGTGGAAGAATGTCCGCGACGCAGAGATTTGCAAGATCAGGCGGAGCGGGTATCGGCCTATCTGGAGGCGTTGAATGCGCCGGAGGATGATTATGATACCCTCATCCAAATTTTGACACCGATTGTGGCGGCCGAGCCGAACTATGCTGGTGGCCTCGCCAAAGAAACCCTGTATCAAGCCTACGTCAATCGCGGCGAAAATCGTTATGCCGCCGATGATACTATCGGCGCTTTGAGTGATTACGAAGCGGCGTTGTCCCTCAACGCCGATAATCCCAGCCAGGCCCAGACAAGCCGGGCTGAGTTGTTGATCGCTTTGCAACAGCCGGACCAAGCGGCCACCCCGGTGGCGGAAACACCGCCGGCCGATGTGACGCTAACGCCCGAGGAAAATCAAGAAACGCCGGCGACGGATGATCCTGCGCCCCAACCGGTGGCCCCTCCGGGTATGAAGTATCCGATCCCTACGCTACTCGCGCCGGAGAATGATACGCTCTTTGCCGGTCGCTTCTCGGAAGTTTTTGTCGAGTGGGAGCCGGTCGGTCCATTGGCCGAGGATGAATATTACGACCTGACGATTATGCGTATCTTTGCCGAGGAGCCGCAATATACCGGCTTCGCCACGACGGAGACCCGCTTTCAATTAGCCCCGCAAGATATTGGGGTTGGCCAGGCCGGCGGCGACCGTTTCTATTGGTGGGTCACGGTACGCAAAGCCAACTCGGCCCCCGGACCCGATGCTCTGGATCGACCACTCAGCCCCCAGAGTGACGCCGGGACGTTTATCTGGACTGAATAAGTGGCTAGTCGCCACTACTGAGCCATAGTAAGTTTGGGTTTTACCCCATTACTGGCTATAATGCCTCTGCACTATATTGAGTATTCCCCATCTGTCTCTTCTGTCATAGCTCCTGAACCGGTACGGGTATCTCCTCGCCTCAAACCTGTCTTGATTCCTGCGTTCAAAAAGGCTTTTTACAATCAGTAGACCGCAACCGCACCTTTCGATACGACCTCGTTTCTCGGTCTACTCAAGATGCTGTAGTCTACTGATAATGTTTGTCAAATAAAAAATAGCCATTATAGGAGAAAACAATGACGATGAAACAAGCAAAGAAGCTAGGGGGGCGGATGTCCCTGCTTATCACGTTGACCACTGTTATGGTGACCTTGAGTTTTTTTGCCCTACAATTAAGTGTAGATGCCGGGGTTAGCTCCGGGGCGAATGGATGTGGCACTTTTGCCAACGCCGTGGATTTGGCCCCGGCCGGCGATTTCATTGTGCCGACAGCGCCAGAGCCAGGCTCACTCAATGACCGACCTTCAGAAGGTAAACTGATTACAAAGAGTCTGTTAATTCAGGGGGGGTGGGCAACCCCCGGCGGCGGATGTAACGAGGCCAATCAAATTTTCACGACAACCGCCGATTTACTTACTTTTGGTTACACGTTTACGCCGAATAACCGTTCAGTCTTAACCCACAATAGTGGTCCGGTCTTGCAAATCAACCATACCGGTTCCATGACCATCGAAAATATGATGTTATTGAACCAGGGCAGCGCCGTGACCCAGGGAGCCGTGATTTCTGGTACGATCAGTGGGGCCACAACACAGCTTTTGATTGATAATACGGTTATTTCCGGCGGTATGGCCACGTTGTCTGGCGGCGGTTTGTATTTGGAGGTGCGGAATGGGGCCCGGCTGGTGATTTCGGGCAGTCAAATCCTCTCCAACACCGGCGGCACGGGCGGCGGTGTTGAGATTCACGTTTTTGATGATAGTGAGGTGGTCATTCAAAACAGTCAAATTTCCGGCAACCGGGCCGACGGCGGCAATGGCGGTGGGGGGCGTATCGTGGTCGAGAGCGGCACGGTGACCGTGCGTAACAACACCTTTGCGAATAATCAAGCTCTGAGCGGCAACGGCGGTGGACTATCCATCGAAGGTGTCGGCAGCTCGGCCAACGTCTTTCTCTTCAATAACAGTTTTAACAACAACAGCGCCTCAAATCAACCAGACATTTTTACCAGTGGCAACCTGACTATTTTCGATCAACAAATTTTCCTGCCGGCAGTCTTGAAAAACAAGAGCTTCTTAGCGGCGGAAATTACTAACATTGCCCTCAGTGGCGATACGTATGTGGTTGAGTTCACAACGTCTGGCTTTACGCCCCAACCCGGCGACCTACACGTTCACTTTTTCTTCGATACGGTTCCGCCTGAAGAGGCTGGGAATCCCGGCTCAGGCCCCTGGAAAATCCACGAAAGCCCCGATCCGTTCGCAGGATATACCGTATCTGATCGTCCCGTCGGAGCCACCCAAATGTGTATTTTGGTGGCCAATGCCGATCATTCGGTACAAGCGGGCACAGGCAATTGTTTTAATCTACCGTAATGTCTGTCGAAATGTTTTTCAGCTTAAACATACCGCCCCGGATACTTTTACCAATATTTTTAATCTTAAACCCTGTCCGCAGGAGAGCAAATGCCTGCCGGTAATATAAAGGAACGACGGCTATCTCATCCGCTACTAAAATATGATCCGCTTGATGGTAGAGAGATAAACGAGTTTTTTGATCGGTTGAGCTGAGAGCCTGTTCGATCAGCCGATCAAACTGTTTGTTTTTCAGATTTAGATAATTCATGGGGCTATCTCCATGAAACATAACTCGTAAAATGTTGTCAGGGTCGGGGTAATCCATCAAAAAGCCGATCAAACTCAGGTTGATCTGGCCCTGCTGCATTTTTGTGATGATGTCAGCAAAGGACATATCCTCAATAAGTTGAACATTTACGCCCAAATGTTCACGCCAACTCGATTGTAGATAGACCGGGAGCGAGTCAAAACCGGGTAAAGCCCCCAAAATCAATGGCGGCAAATGATGACCGGAGTCAAACCCACCTTTTTGTAGGAGATGTCTGGCTTCGATTGGATCAAAGCTCAAGCCGATTTCCGGCGAGTGGCCAATCATTCCTGGGGGAATCATACCACCTCTGGCGGGTCGCTGTACATTCGCCCAAACTTTCTTAACTAAATCTTGTTGATTGATGCTTTTGGCAAATGCTTCCCGTACAAACCGGTTTGCAAAGGGTGGTCCATAATGGGAGAAACTCAGGTAGAATGTCTCCAAATATTGGGCAAAAAATAGCTCCTCGGAATGATGAGACGGTAAATCGGCTCGATTATCAATAAGGCATAGATCGATTTGATTGTTTTCGTAATTTTCAAAGTTAGGCTGGAGAAACCGCAGATTGACCTGTTGCAGGTTACCCGTAAATAGACCTCTATAAAAGGGGTTTTTTTCCAGCTTGTGTTCTTGATTGTCCCGATCCGTTACAAACCTGAAAGCTCCGTTACAAACAAGGTTTTTAGGCTGTGCCCAAGCGGAACCTCTGGCTTGCAGTACGTGGGCTGGCTGGGGGTAAGTAATCGAGTGAGCCAGTAAATAGGGAAAATATCCGGTAGGTAGTTGCAGGGTAACTTCCAAATTTAAGTCATCCAGCGCTTTTATACCCAGTAAGTTGGGATCAGTGAGCTTTCCCTGGTGGAAAGCTTCAGCGCCCCGGATCGGGTACAGATAAGGAGCCAGGGGCGCTTCTGTTTCAGGACTCAAATTGCGACGCCAGGCAAAGACAAAATCTTGAGCCGTTAAGGGTGTGCCATCACTCCATCTCAAATTTTCGCGTAATTCAAAACGATATTTTTTGCCTGCCTCATCAACCTGCCACCGCCGGGCCTGCGCTGGAATGATATTCAATTCGGTATCCAATTCTATCAAGCCCTCAAATAAATTGTTGATGATTTCTAATTCATCCGACATCTCGCTTAATCCGGGATCGACCTTGGCGGTGGTTTGGGCGTGAATGCCTAAGCGAAGCGGCCGGGTTGGTTCTCTATCCACAACCGCTGCGCTATCTTCCAGGTTGTCAGGTTGTATGCTCTCTAATAGATCAAACGCCAGGTTGTAAAACCTCTGCGCTCCCTCGAAGTCCAGCGTATTGGCCCGCACCTGGGCCAGTTTGAGGTAGGTTTTAGCCCGACTTTCCAGATCAGCCGGATTGCCGGCGGCTACCTGTCGATCCTGTAACTGCAAGACTTTCTGATACAACGACTCGGCTTCTTCGTTGGCGTAGAGTAGCCGGGCCTGATCGGCGGCTTGGAGGTGATAGGCAGTGGCCTGCTCCAAATCGTTGGCCCGTTCATAATGAAAGGCCAGCAGCCCAGCCTGCTCGTTGACGTAGGCCGGGAAAAGACGCTCCAATATTTGGGCCACTTGCCGATGGTAAGCCCGGCGATGTTCATAAAGCAGCGTCCCGTAGGCGCTCTCCTGGATCAAGATGTGGCGAAAGGTGTAGGCCGGACCTAAATCAGTCGGTTCATCGGCTTGAATATATTTGTTGGCTTCCAACGTGGTTAGCTGTTCAGCCAGTCGCTTTTCGCCGGCGGCCAAAGCATCTAAAACCCGGTAAAAAAAGGTTTCACCGATGATCGAAGCCATCTGTAAGGTGTGACGGGCTTCGATAGAGAGGCGGTCGATCTGAGCCAACAGTAAACTCTGCACCGAGTCGGGGATGTGTAACTCATCCAGGCTGATGTGGTCGAGATTGACCTCATCGGCCAACAATCCCTGCGTTTGTAACGAGCGCAGAATTTCGACCAGAAAAAGGGGATTTCCCCCGGCTTTGTCAACGAGATAGGTGACGATCCGTTGCGGCAATTGGGGGGCAGTATGCCGGATCAAAGCAGCGGAGTCGGTCCGGCGCAAGGGACCGAGAAACGTATCGAGAGCATAGTCAGGCATCTGCTCCACAATTCGTGCCCGGAGCGGCCAGGCTCGACTCTCCTGTTCAGGGCGCATCGCTATCAATAAAAGGAGGGGCTGATCGACGGCGAGCGGGAGAAGGGCCTCGATGAGTTGCAGAGAGGTGGCGTCGGCCCACTGTAGATCATCTAAGGCCAGAACAACGGGCCGTCGTTTCAGCAGCAGGGTCAGCAAGTCCCGCATCACTTGAAAAAGTTGCCAGCGTAGGCTTTCTCCCGATAGCCCCGCCAAGCGTTGCGCTGTCTCCTCTTCAAGCGGCAGGCCCATAAATCGGGCCAGGTAGGGATAGGTCGCCTCCAGACGATGGGGACCGAAAAGATCGGCACAGAAGTGGCGTAAAGCCTGGCCGGTTTCTGCCGGGGTTTGTGTGGGCGGCAGGTCGAGGAGGTCACGCAAAACACCGATAAACAAATAACCGGCCAATGTCTGCCCGTAAGCCAGACAGATACCCGTGGCCCAGGTCAGGTTGCCTGGCTCCGTTACACCCGGTGCGTAGCTCGAGCGCAGATGATCGAGCATATGGGTTTTGCCCATGCCGACATCGCCGTTGAGAATGACCACGCCCCCCTGCTCCCTGACCAGGTCAGCGAGCCGTTGTTGCAAATTGATAATCTCTTCGTCGCGGCCAAACAGGGGCCGGGGGCGGCGCGAAAAGTCCGGTTTTGGTTGAGCCGGGAGCGATTGAAAATTTAGGGCAGCGAAGATTGGGATCGGTTCGGCTTTGCCTTTGACCCTGATTTCTCCCAAATCGGCCAGGTTGAACCCCGGCCCTAGCCGTTGCCGTACCGTACCATCCAGCAAAATCTGATTGTCTGCTGCATGTTGCATCAACCGGGCAGAGAGGTTGATCGAGTCACCCATCGTCGTGTAATCGTGGCGGTCGGGCGAGCCGACCGGCCCGGCAAAGACCCGCCCCACGGCGATGCCGGTGCGCTGCATACTGATGAAAGGCAAGCTGCCACAGGCCCGCTGAAGATCGAGGGCGCAACGAACGGCCCGCTTCTCCTGCTCCTCAACTGTCCGGGGAGCGCCGAAAATAACGTGGATCAGGCTCCCCTTGTCCCCGGTAATCAGCCGGTTGAGGCGCCCCTCGTAACCGGCTACCACTTTTTGGGCCGTGGTGAAGTAGGTCTGTAGTTTAGCCCCGACGTCAGGATCAGCATCGTAATCAATGCCGTGGAATTGAACGAAAAGGCTCACGACCGGCTTCAGTTCGGCCACCTGAGTGCGCCCCGAGGCCAGCGTGTCGTGAATTTGGGGCGGGACATAGGGTGCAAATTTTTTCTTGAGACTCTCTTGGTCATAGAGGGCCCAATTACGTGGGGGCCAGGGTTTGGGTCGAGCCGGTCGCTTCAACTGGCCGAGAACGGCGAAATCATCCCGCCATTCGGTGACGGTCATTGCCTGAGCCACATACGCGACGGTGTCAGTATCGAGCATAACGTCGCCCGGTTCGGCGTGATGTTCCGCCTCGGCCATCCGGTCCAGCGTCGCCCCCCCAATGACATCTTCATAGCCATACTCCGGGCTGCCCAGATTGAAGCGTTTGATCGAGCCATACGTCAAGCCCACCTTCATGCGGAGCGTAACAGTTCCAATCGGTGTCGGAACCTGGCCGTGGGTCGTGATGGCCTGTTGCATCCGCCAGGCCGATGTCAGGGCGCGGCGGATGACAGCGGCCCGGCGCACCCGTGGCTCGCGGCCATACCAAACGATCAGAGCATCCCCTCCAAATTTGATGACACTGCCTCGAAAGGCGTGGATTTGCTCGATGAGGGGCGTAAAGACCCCTTCCAGGGCGCGAGTTAACTCTTCGGCTCCTTGATCCGGGCTTAATCCCTGGGTCAAGGCTTCGGTCAGGGGCGTAAAGCCGGAGATGTCGGCGATGAGCGCCACGCCATCTGTAGCCAGGGGAGTCTCAGGCTGGAGAAGGTTCTGAACGCGGTCGTGAGGAATATAACCGGCCAGGGCCGGTAAAAATTTAATGACCATATTTTCCGTTTGCCCTCAATTGTAGCGACGGGGGTCTTCTATTTATACCACGGTTACCGTTATTTTGCAGTCCGACTTTTGTCCCAACGTTATCATTCCACTGAAATTTATGGTAGAATGAAAAGCTATATTGAATGCTACAACACCTTTATGCAATCGAAAGGATTACCATATGTCTCAAGATGCCTTGCAATACGCTCACAATCATCGAACCGACTTCCTGGAGTCGCTCAAAGCGTTGCTGCGTATCCCTAGCGTTAGCACCACCCCCGAAAATAAGGCTGATATGGAACAGGCAGCTGAATGGTTGGTCGATAAATTAACGGCGATTGGTCTGGACAATGCCAAAATTATGCCGACCGGCGGTCCCCCGGTGGTCTATGCCGATTGGTTACAGGCCGGGGCTGACAAGCCAACGCTTCTGATTTACGGCCATTATGATGTTCAACCCGTCGATCCGGTTGACGAATGGCATACCCCGCCATTTGAACCCACGATCAAGGATGATAACATCTACGCTCGAGGCGCGACCGACGATAAAGGGCAGTTTTACATTCATCTGGCCGCCGTCGAGTCCTATCTGCAAGCTGTCGGCCACCTGCCGATCAACGTCAAATTTATGCTGGAGGGTGAAGAGGAGCTGGGCAGCCCCCACCTGGATGATTTTGTGATTGAGCATCAAGAATTGTTCCGGGCCGATGCGGCTCTTATTTCCGATACGCCGCTGGTTGATCCTGACACACCGTTGATTATTACCGGGGTGCGGGGGTTGACCTATATGGAAATTTCGATGCGTGGCTCTCGCCAGGATTTACACTCCGGGGCGTATGGCGGGGTGGTTGAAAATCCGCTCAACGCAATGGTCAAGCTGTTGGCCGCCCTGCGGAATGAGGACGGCTCGGTGGCGATCCCCGGCTTTTACGATCAGGTGAAGGCGTTGACGCCGGCTGACCGGGAGGTTCTCAACGCTAACGGCACCTCCGCCGAGAAGATCATGGCCGAAACCGGCGCTCCCACCCTGTGGGGCGAAGCCGACTACACCATTGCCGAGCGGATCGGGGCACGCCCGACGTTAGATATTCACGGTATCCGGGGTGGTTTCGTCGGCGAAGGGCAAAAGACGGTCATCCCGGCCCAGGCCACGGCCAAAGTCAGTATGCGCCTGGTGCCGGATCAGGACCCGGCTGAGATTGGCCGTTTGTTCGAGGCGTATGTGCGGACGTTAAGCCCGGCGACGATGGAGGTTTCGGTCAGAAAACTGTCGGGCGGCGAAGCGGCGCTGGTCGATCTGTCGGCCTCGGCTCTGGAGGCAGCCGCCGTGGCCTATGAGCGGGTCTTTGGCCAGCGGCCCTACTATCGTCGGGAGGGGGGCACGCTGCCGATTGTTGGCCTCATCAACAAGGTTCTCAACGCCCCGGTGGTCATGATGGGTTTTGGCCTGCCGGATGACAATCTCCACGCCCCGAACGAAAAGTTTCATCTGCCCAATTTCTATCGGGGCATCGAAACGGCTATTCATTATTACGATATTTTGGGACAGGGCAGGGATGGCTAAAACCTATCAGCAGATCTATCTGTCGCCCCATTATGATGACGCCGCCCTCTCCTGCGGCGGAACCATTCATCAGCAAACGCAGGCCGGTCAGGCTGTGCTGGTTATCACCATTTGCGCCGCGCCTCCGCCACCGAAAGCGCCGCTTTCCCCCTTCGCCGAGGCCCTGCACCGGGCCTGGGACAATCCTGATGATGTGGTCGCCACCCGTCGGGCCGAGGATGAGCGGGCGATGACCATTTTGGGGACCGATTACCATTATCTCGATCTGACAGACTGCATCTACCGGGGTGACGGCCAGGCCGGGACTTGGTACTACACCAGCGAAGCTGACCTCTTCGGCACTATTCACCCGGCTGACCTCGACCTGGCCGTTGACATCGCCGAGCGGATGGCGGCGTTGCTGGCTGATAGCCTCGCCGCTCTCATCCACGCTCCGCTGACGGTTGGTCATCACGTCGATCACCAGCTGGTCCACCTCGCTGCGTTGCATATGCGGCAGCAAGGGTGGCCTATCATTTTTTATGAAGATTACCCTTACAGCGATCCCAATTATCCCTTCACGCGCTCTCCGTTAGGTGAGGAGAATCTACATACATTGGAGGCTACGCTGGCGACGATGCAGACCGCTCAGCCGTTACAGCCCCATTTTCGCTTTCTGACAGCCGAAGATTTGCAGGCCAAAATCGACAGCATCGGCGCTTATGAGTCCCAATTGGGGATGCTTTTTGGAGGAGCCGCGGCGATGGCCCGACACGTGCAGGCTTACACCCTCAGCGTGGGTCAGGGGCGGCCTGCGGAGCGGGTCTGGCAGCCGGGTTGAACCACTTCACCTCAAAACCTACTCCACGGGTATTAGCGTGGCAGTTACCGGCGAATGGTCGGAATTGCCCGAATCGGGCAGCGTGGCTGCTGCCCGGGCGAAGAAGTGATCGTTATAAAAGATGTGGTCGATACGCATCACGGGCGTATCACCGATCAGGCCTTTGGTTCGTTTCCGCAAACCCCTCGCGTTTAGCTCATTGGGAAAGGTAAATCCAAACCCCCAGCCGGCCTGCCAGTGGGCGTTGTACAGATGCTCGTTGATGAGTTGGTAGGTTTCCAACTGTTCGTTGGTGTTGAAATCCCCGCCCACAATGAGCGGGCCATCGACCGCCGCTATATCCTTGACCAGCTTCTTGATTTCAGGGTAATGCTTCCGCCAGGGAAAGGCGTGAGGATGCGCGTTCCAGACATTGAGCGTGCCCGCCGGTGTCTCGACCAACACCTTTTGTAAACGCCCCTTGGCCAGAGCTACCTCTACTGGGGTGATGGGATAGCGGCTGATAATCCCCTGGTCGATGGCCGGTTCGTAGGTGAAATACCACTCATCACCCCCATAGAGCGATTTCAAGGCCGTAAGCAAGGGATCGACCCGTTGCGGTCGCAGCTCTTGCAAAAGTAAAATATCCGGCTGTTCTGCCTGAATGACAGCCGCCATGCTGTCTACATCGTTGTTACGACGCCAAACATTGTAACTCATAACTTTGATCGGGTCCGTCGCGGCCAGGGCCGGGCTGACCGATGGCATAAAGAGCGGCGCATAGGAGAGGCTGATGAATAGGGTGGGCAGACCTAGCAGGGTCAGTAACCTGTACCGCCGTCCCCACAACGCTAACACGACACCCGGCCCCAGAATTAGCAAAAACCACGGGGCCAAGCTGCTCATCATCCGCACCAGGGCCGAGCGGTCTCCCGGCCACCAGCGCAGTAAAAACGTCAGCCAGATGCCCAGGCCAAAGAGCCACCAGCCAGACCAAAGTAAGTTGAGGAAAATATGGGTTGTTTGTTTGAATTTTGTTGTCATTGGCATTTGAGTGGTTGATATTGTTGTAAATTTGCTCATCATCTATGGAGACGCTGATCCCCGGTTATTTATTACAAAAATGTGAATTATTCCAGGCTGGCTACGTTTAGCATCCTGAGTAGCCGGAGCGAAACGGAGGCATATTGAAGGGTGCTACTCCCCTGAATAGCCACAAAATTGCCGAGTTTTGGTTATCGAGTCATTTGCAATGTCGCCACCACCGGGCGGTGATCCGAGTCCAATGTCTGTTCGATAACATCACTCTCTAGCGGGATGAAGTGTGGGCTGACAAAAATGTGATCGATCCGCACGACCGGGTTGATGTAGTGAACGGGATGAGTATACCACGGTAAATTAAATCGAGGATTAACCTGGGGAAAGGTAAAGCCAAAACCCCGGCCCACGACCTGATGGACATCGGTCAGATGGGCGGCGATGAGGCCATAATTCTCGGCGTCAGGCGTGGTGTTGAAATCACCCAGAACGATGATGGGGCCGGAGGTGCCGGAAATTTCGGCCGCAATCGCCCGTAGGGTTTGGTGTTGGGCCTGCCAACTCCGGTTGCCGATGGCGGTTGGGGGGTGGATGTTCCACAGGGTGATCGGGCCGTTGGGAGTTTCAACGCTCGCTTGTTGGGCGCGGCTGAGGCCAACCGGTCTGGGCCGGGGAGTTAGCGGGTAACGGCTGATGAGGGTCAGCCGCAGGCCCCAATCTTCGATCAGGTGGTAGGGGTAGTCGGCGGCCAATTTCGATAGAAGCGGGTCGCCCAAATCCTCAGTGAGTTCCTGCATAGCGATGACATCCGGCTGCTCGGCCCGGATCATCTCGGCGATACCGGTGGCGTTGCGGTTGGCGTAATGCACGTTGAAGGTCATTACTCGTAATTCCCCGTCGTTGACCGCTGCTCTGGCCTGGGCGAGACGGGGCCAGAAAAGGGGGCTATAGTGCAAGCCAAAGAGCAGAAGCAGCAGGCCGATCACGCCGGTTAGCCAGCGTTTTCTGGCCAACAAAGCCACGAGCAACGCCGGAAACAGCGCCAAAAACATCCAGGGGGCAAAGTAGCTGCCCAGCCGCACCGGTCCCAGTTGGTCGCCGACAGTCAAACGTAACAGTAGCCAACTGATGATCCAGGCAATAAGCAGGTGAATAGCGGCCAGGCTCAAACGCCGGATTGCGCGGAGAATGAATTGTATCGAAATAAGTTTCATAGGTATCTCCTTGAGCGATCAGTGAGTAGCAAAAAAGATAGAGACAGATTGGAGCAGTTTCAAAAACTGCTCCAATCTGAGTTGCTGCTCAGAATAATATCATTATTTCGCGGCGATTGTTGGACGGTCAAACACCTGCTTCCTGACTAAATTCTGACTTAGGGCCGGACGAGTGTAATCTCCGTCACCTCGGGCCAACAGTTAAAATGAACAGGCGGTCAGATGACTTCCAAACAAACCTCGGTTGAATGTAGCCGGGAGCGGGTACGCTGTCAAAATCAGGCCCCGTTTGACAAAAATGAGGCTCGCCCCTACAATAACATGACATAATGTAAAATTTTCGGCAATGACCCTAAATGTAGCGTTGTTTTGGATGATTGCCTACGATATGTTGATGAAGCGTGGCCGAAAAAAGTGGCTAAAGGAGTGGCCTATGTGGGGTAAACACAGTTTGGATGACTTGAGTGTGGAGGAACTGGAAAAGGCGCTTCGGGTCAAGCGGCGTCAGGCCCGTTTGAAGCAGTTTCAAGATTTGTCCGATCAGGGACATTCCAAAAACGAGTCGCTCTTAGGCCGGATTATCCAGCCGGCTCCCGCTGCGCCCCCAACCCCCTCTGAGGCTGAGACCACTGAGCCACCGGCTGAGACTGGCGACGAACCCGGTGATGCACCTCCAACGGAGCAGAGCCGCAAAAAGAAAATCAGAGATACGCTGCTACTGGGCCTGGAAGTGACGGCGGTCGTGGGGTTAGTAGCCGTTCTGGTGGCCTCCTATTTTAACCTGCGGGAATTAAATGACGAAGTGGCCAACGCCCAAAACAGCGCCCTCCTGCAACCGGCCCCGGCGACGGATGAAGCGGCGGCGGAACCGGTTTCTATAGCCCGGCTGCCGGGGGGCCATACGCCACCGACCGCGCCGGGGGGAGCGGTGCCGGATGTGCCCCTCCATTTGCAGAGGTGGGTGCAACCGACGGCTGCCCCGGACTCTGCGGCGGCGGCCATCAACATCGAGGAGCAGGCTGTGCCCCCCCCAACCCGAATTGTTATTCCGAAAATCAACGTCGATGCGCCTATCGTGGGGGGAGTTGGTTGGGAAGATTTGAAGAAGGGGGTTGGTCATTTACCGGGCAGCGCCCATCCGGGGCAGCGGGGCAATCTCTACCTGGCGGCCCACAACGACATCTATGGCGAAATCTTCCGTTATTTGGGCGAGCTTGAACCGGGGGATGAATATTTTATCTACAGCGACCGGCAGAAATTTCGCTATGTGGTCAAAGAGAAACGGATCATCGAGCCGACCGAGGTGGAGGTGATGCTGCCCACGACCGAGCCGGTAGCGACCCTGCAAACCTGTTACCCCTATTTGATCAACACCCATCGGTTGGTCGTGGTGGGCGAGTTGGCTGAATAAGAAGCTGGTGGTATACTTCCTTCTTAGCTTAAGTCAATTTAGGAGGAATGAAAAATGGCTAAAAGATCACGCCGATCGCGACGTCAGGCGAGAGAAGAACGGCAACAGACACCACCCCCCGCCGAGTCCCCCACCCCATCGACGACGACAGAACCCTCCACCCCAGAACCGGTGGTCGAACAGAAAAGTAGTGAGCGTTCTCTTCAAGACTCCGGCTTTGCCAAAGAATATTTTTACGTTTACACGGATTTACGCAACATTCTGATCGTCGCCATATTGATGATGGGCGTTTTGATTGGGTTGTCCTTCGTGATTTAAGTGGCCGCTATTCAGCCTGTAACTGCTTCTGGGCCACGCGATGGGCCACGGCTCGAAATGTGCCCCAATCGGCCCGCTCTCCCTCAAGGGATTCTAATTCATCGGCGATCACATTCAACTCGGCAATGGGGATCTTCTTAAAGCCGGCGATGGCTTCGCTCTCATCCGTTGGGTTCGGTTGCCCGGAAACCCGTTTGGTGGAAAAAACGTAAGAGACGAACGGTCGTGTCTGGTCTGGGATTGACAGCGAGTAGGTGACAACAGCCAGGCAGCGGTCAATATCAACTTTGAACCCCGTCTCCTCTCTCATTTCCCGGCGACAGGCCATATGGGGTTTTTCGCCGGGGTTCAAGCCCCCCGTCATCAAACGGTAGATGTTATCCCCATAAAACGCTTTGGTGTGGAGCCAGATGTGCCGGCGCTTATCGGGGATCACCAGCACGACTTCCCCCCGGCGTCGCTTCCGGCTCATCTTGCCGACTAAATTTGTCATCCAGGGCGTATCAATCGACAAATCAACGTGTTGCTCACAAAAAGGGCCAAACTTTTTGTGTAATTTTCGCAACACTTTTTTGTTATAGATCTTTTCGAAATGGGTATCGGTTACCTTCACAAATTTAACTCCTGCGCGGTCGATGATGTCTGAACACTCAACGATTTTATCAATTTCGACGGTGATGGACAAATTTTGCTCCAAATTCATATTGATCCTACAATCAGTAGAGTGCAGCATCCCGGGGTGCATTGCGGCCTACAGACGGGAATTTTATGGAAAGGAGCCTGTGTCGTTCAAGTGACCTCAAAAACACGTGGCGAGCTGGAAGCCGAATTTACGAAAGCAATGATAAAATTGGAGAAGGACCATTTTGGTCGCGGCCCGCTCGAAGCCCGCACCTTTTTTATCAATGATATGATCTTGGTGCGGTTGAAGGGGATTCTAACGCCTGCCGAAGTCAAGTTGGCCAATAATTGGGACGGGCAAACCCTGGTCAAGGAAACGCGCCGCCAACTATTTGAGGTGTCTCGACCTTTGATCGAGGAAATCGTGAGGGAGGTGGTTGCTTGTCAATTGATTAGCCTCCACACCGATATGAGTACCAAGTCCGGTGAACGGGTGGTTGTCTTGATCGTCGATGTTGATCTGGATGATAAATATCCGGTTCGTCGTAACAAATCGGGCCGGTGAGCCCGATGATGGCCGTTTGATTTGCACAAAACTTTGACAAGCTCCGCGCCGTGTGCTACCTTACCGCTACACACATCTAAATTTTTTGTAACTGTTCAGGCTAACTAGGTCTAGCATAGCATCCTGAATAGACACAATTTTTTAACGTGGTAGACCGGACAAATCGTAAAATTTCATAAACCAAACTTTTATAGGTTGGCAGGAAATTGAGTGTGGAGTGAGCCGGTGTGACCCGACAAGGTGTCAGGAGCATTGGCTTTTTTGTTGCTGACATCAGCAGCCGTACGCTACCAAAAGTAGAACAAGCAGGGATAATATAGTGGAGAAAGAACTACAAAAGCTCTTGGCGAAAGCGACCCAGAAGAAATTGCCCAAGAAACTCAGAAAAAAAGGGATCTTGAAAATCCTGTGGCCGCTCATCACGCTGATCTTGACGGCGTTGCTTGAACGGTTCAACCAATCATCGAACCAAAAACGGCCCAACGAGGCAAAACGAAAGCCGGTCGCTACACCGGCCACACAAACCCGGTCCCGGCACGAGGCGGTTGGCGGGCAGAACGTTTCAGACTCAACCCTCCAAGCCTACATCGAAAAAGCCGTGGCTTATCAAGCCGAGATTGACCGGCTGGCGAGTGGGACGACCAGAACGTCAGAGCAGGCCCGTCTCCAGGAGTTGGCCGCTCGTATCGACACCTGGCTGGCGGCGATCAAAGAATTGGCCCGGCGGCTCGATGATTTTCGGCAAAATAAAATAGTTCAGCAAGACATAACTACCGTTCCTAAATCGATCTCTAAAGTGGAGGCCCAACTGGCCGAGGAGACAGACCCAACCCTGCGGGCTGAGTTGGAGCGGACTCTGGCCAACCGGCAGACGCAATGGACGAGCCTGAAGAATCTCCAGAAGAGTATGCGCTGGGCTGAGATCAAGATCGAAAACACACTCTCTTTGTTGGGGACAATTCATTCCCAAGTATTAGCCAGCCAATCCAAAAATCATGTGGCTGATTATCGTCGTTTCGTCGATCAGGTCGATGAGGAAGTTCACGGGTTGCAGGATCATCTGGAAGCGCTGGACGAGGTGAGATTAAGCCGATCAATGTAAGGGATGGGTGTAAAGAATGGGGATGGTTCAAATCCCCAAGAAATTTGGTTGACAACTTTCGTAAAACGTAAAGCGCAAAACGTAATGATTTTGACAAAATAAACGCTTACGTTTCACGTTTTGCGTTTTACGGGACGACGTTGCTCAACCTGGCGGGTAAAAAAGCGTCAAGTTATTCTGAACCGTCCCGCTATTTATTGTGCATAATTTCACAGAAATAGGTTTGACATCGCCATTATCCCATTGTATAGTACGCCTATGCCACACACGCTACCACCCAACTTATCATTCTAAAGCTGAATTGGTTCGTTCCCATCTATTATCTACGCGCCACGGTGGCCACAGGGGTACAAGAGTAGGCAAATTAGACAAAACATAAGCTTGAAGCGAGCCGGTGTTTTGTAGAATAGGCCGACAATCCATTCCAAACCTTCGGAACATATTGTCGGTCTTTGTTTTGTGTCTAAATGCTGGACAAATCTTTTTGGAAATCCGGGAGGTTATCTTTGTGCAAGAATCTGTGACCCGCTTTATCAAAGCCAAACGCATTAACTCCTTTCAAAAACTGCGTTTTTTGTTATATTTACATCGCCACCCCAAAACATGCGGTAGCAGCGAGGAGTTTGCCGAACGTCTCCATTTCGGCGATAAATTTGTCGTTGAACGGTTGTTGGGCGATCTGGAAGATGCCGGTTTAATCTATCGGGTCGGTCATCAATATATGCTCAACCACGAACCGGCCCTCCAACGCCAGCTCGATGAACTGGCTCTTGCCTTCGACCATCCGCTCTTACGGCAAAATTTGTTAGAACAGATTCGGCATGGGGCGGTCGCCACCAGTCGTTTGAATGGCTACTATACGCGGGGGCAATCTATGCCGGGGGCTTGAATTTCACGAAACACAGTCTTCTGAAGAACGCCTGACAGGCATCCAAAGTGGTGGTACATTCTCACCAATTTGGACAAAATATAGACAAATATTGGCAGATTGAACAAAGCGTAGGCTTCTGAGCAAAGCAGACGGGTTGTGACATAGGCCAACAGTTCACTTTTAAAGTAATAAGAGGTGCTGTTGGCCTTTTTTATTGAACAAAATGCTTGACAACTTTGAGAAAATGTGTTAAACTTGCTCAAAATATAGATAAAACGTGTACAACATCTGGCAAACTAGGCAAACGGTAGGCTCTTTGAAAGGGCAGACTGATTGTAACGTGGGCCGGCAATGAAACCTTCACGATTCGGGGCAAATTGTCGGCCTTTTTATCTATTGTCAACATTTTAGAGAGTAGGGAAGATAGACATGGCTCAAACAGCTCAAACAAGTCCGGCTTTATCAGGCACAACTTCATGGTTGCAAAGACAGGGGAACATCGGCTGGCTTATCGCGCTTTTGCCTTTGGGAGTGATAATCTATTTGCTGACGCTGGTCGAACGCATCACGGCCGGTGAGATTTTGACAATTTCTTACGCCTGGGTTCCCAGTTTTGGCATCAATCTTTCATTCTATCTGGATGGTCTGAGCCTGGTCTTCGCCCTGCTCGTCAGCGGTATCGGCGCGTTGGTTTTGGTCTATGCCGGGGGCTACCTGGCCGGTCATCACCAATTGGGTCGCTTCTATATCTATCTGCTGCTGTTTATGGGGTCGATGCTCGGTCTGGTGCTGGCCGGAAACCTGTTGACGATGTTCGTCTTCTGGGAAATGACCAGCCTCAGCTCCTACCTGCTCATCGGCTTCAACCATCGCCAGGAAAAATCGCGGGCTTCGGCGCTGCAAGCCCTGTTAGTAACCGGCGGCGGCGGCCTGGCCCTGCTGGCCGGGTTGATTCTTCTCAGCCAGGTGGCCGGCGGCCTGGAGTTCACCGCCGTTTTGAGCCAGGGGGATGTCGTCCGGGCCGATGCCCTTTACACGCCGCTGTTGATTCTCGTTCTGTTGGGGGCCTTCACCAAATCGGCCCAGTTTCCTTTCCACATCTGGCTACCCAACGCCATGGCCGCGCCAACGCCGGTCAGTGCCTATCTACACTCGGCGACGATGGTCAAAGCGGGCGTCTATCTGCTGGCCCGCCTTAGCCCGGTGTTGGGAGGCACGGCTCTGTGGCTCTATAGTGTGACTGCCTTCGGTACGGTCACCATGCTGCTAGGGGCCTACCTGGCCTGGCAACAGACCGACCTCAAACGCATCCTGGCCTATTCGACCGTCAGCGCCCTGGGCACGTTGATGCTCCTGCTCGGCCTGGGGACCTCCGTCGCCGTCAAAGCGACGATCCTATTTTTGATCGTCCACTCCCTCTACAAGGGGGCGCTCTTTATGGCCGCCGGGGCCATCGACCACGAAACCGGAACCCGCGACATCACCAAACTGCGCGGCCTGCGGCGAGCGATGCCGGTCACCTTTGTGGCGGTCGTGCTGGCCTCGCTGTCGATGGCCGGGGCATTACCCCTGTTCATCGGCTACATCGGCAAGAAGCTGATTTATGACGCGACGCTCAACGCCCCGGCCAACATTGCTTTCATCCTGACCGGGGCGGCGCTGCTGGCCAACGTGTTGACGGTGGTGGTGGCCGGGCTGGTGGCCTATCGGCCCTTTTTCGGCCAACCAAGCGAAACTCCCAAAAAAGCCCACGAAGGGCCGCCGAGCCTATGGCTCGGTCCGATTGTTCTCTCGATATTGGGGCTGGTGCTGGTCGTGCTGATCGAGGTGGTCCCTGATAGCCTCTTCAAGCCTCTCCTCGTCTCCTCGGCCACAGCGATTATGACCGAATTTACCAGCGTCAAGCTGGCCGTTTGGAGCGGTTTCAACAGCATCTTCTGGTTGAGCGTGGCCACGTTGGTCGGCGGCATCGCCATCTACGCCGGGCGGGAGCCGCTCAAGGCCCTCGTCAGTCCGCTCAACGGTATCTCTGCCTGGGGACCGGAGCGGGGTTTCGAGGGGGCGCTCGATGGCATGAAACGACTGGCCGCCTGGCAAACCCGTTTCCTCCAGAACGGTTACTTGCGTATCTATCTTTTGACCATTTTGATCTTTACGATTGTTTTGACCGGCTACACCCTGCTGACCCGAGGTGGCCTAACCGTCACCCCGACCTGGACCGACTTACGTTTCTACGAGGCCGCTGTTAGCTTGATGATTTTTGGGGGGATCATCACTGCTGTTTTGGCCAAAACCCGGCTGGTGACTATCGTCTCGCTGGGCGTGGTGGGCTATGGCATCGCCCTGATCTTCGTTCTTTTCGGCGCGCCCGACCTGGCCATGACCCAACTGGCTATCGAGACCTTGACCGTGATTTTGTTGATGTTGGTTCTGGCCCGCCTGCCCAAATTTAGCCGCTTGAGCAACACCGCCACTCGCCTGCGGGACGGCGTTATCGCCCTCGGCGTCGGGGGCCTGGTGACTACCATCATTTTGACCGTGACCAGCTTGCCCTTCCAATCGACATTGACGCCCTTCTTCGCCGAAAATAGCTGGTTGGCGGCCAAAGGGCGCAACGTGGTCAACGTCATTCTGGTCGATTTCCGGGCGCTCGATACGCTCGGCGAAATCGCTGTTCTGGCCATTGCTGCGTTGGGCGTGTATGTGTTGATGAAAAATGGTCTCAATCGAGACAAAGAGAGATAAGTTATGGAATCAAGCATCAAACTCGGTCGCATCTGGGGGGTCCCCATTGGCCTTCATTATAGTTGGTTTCTGATCTTCGGCCTGGTCACCTGGTCCTTTGCCGTTGGTTTTCTACCGCAGGATGAGCCGGGACTATCGACCGCCGTTTATTGGGGCCTGGGCCTGTTGACCAGCCTGCTGCTGTTCGGCTCGGTCCTGGTTCACGAACTGGCCCACGCCTTCGTTGCCCTTCGCAACAAAGTGCCGGTGCGGGAAATCAACCTGTTCATCTTTGGCGGCGTGGCCCAACTGACCGAGGAGCCAAAATCTCCCGGGGCCGCCTTTCGCATTGCCGCCGTCGGCCCCCTGGCCAGCTTTGTTCTGGCCCTGCTGTTTGGGCTGCTGTGGCTCTTGGATCGCCATATCCCCTACCTGGCCGCGCCCAGTTACGAATTGATGCGGATCAATCTCATTCTGGCCCTGTTCAACCTCATTCCCGGCTTTCCGCTGGATGGCGGCCAAATTCTGCGGGCGCTCCTCTGGAGTTGGACGGGCAACCTGTACCGGGCCAACAAAATCGCTTCATTTAGTGGCCAAATCTTCGCCTTCGGGTTCATCGGCGTCGGCATTGTGGTGATGATTTTTTGGAGCTTCTTCAACGGCCTGTGGCTCATTTTCATCGGCTGGTTCCTGCAAAATGCGGCAGCGGCCACCTACGCCCGATCCAGTGTCCAGTTGCTGCTGAAAGGGGCAACCGCCGGTCAGGCTATGAACCGCGATTTGCGAACCGTCCCCGGCCTGCTGCCTGTCAGCCAACTCATCACTGAGGAGACGACCGACACCCAGCGGTATTTCTTCGTGCGAGACGAGCCGGACGAGCCGTTGCAGGGTCTCGTGACCACCGCCGACTTGCAAGAAATTTCACCCCGGAAATGGCGCTTTACGACTGCCCGACAGGTGATGCGTCCCCTCGATCATCTAACTTCGGTGCCGCCGGATACCGATCTCGTCGCTGCCTTGAAGATGATGGAGGCCAAGAAAACGCCACAACTGCCGGTCAAGGATGGCGACCAAATTTTGGGCGTGTTGACTCACGACAGCGTGATCGAATTTGTTCAACTACGCTCGGCTTTGAAGGCTCACTCAGGAGGTTAAATTAAGCATGCAATCCCTTATTTTATCAACCGCCACCCGTTATTTAATGCCGCTATTGCTCATCTTCTCGATTTTCCTGTTGTTACGGGGCCACAACGACCCCGGCGGCGGCTTCGTCGGTGGTCTGGTCGCGGCCTCGGCCATTGCCCTGTACGGCCTGGCCCTCGGTATGGACAAAGCCAGACGTCTGCTATACGTCGAGCCGCAAAGCCTCATCAGCGCCGGCCTGCTGACCGCTGTCGCCAGCGGCCTGCTGGCCCTGCTTCTGGGGCGCCCCTTCATGACCGGCCTGTGGGACGACAACACCATCCCCGTCATCGGCAAATTGGGCACGCCCCTAATGTTCGATGTCGGCGTCTATCTGGTCGTCATCGGCGTGACGTTGACGATTATTTTTGCGATAAAAGAACGCTGAATCAGGAGGCGAACCAATGGAAATCATTTTAGCTGTTTTAATAGGATCACTTTTCGCCGCCGGAGTTTACCTGCTACTGCGACGGAGCCTCATCAAGCTGATTATTGGGCTGATCCTGCTCGGTCACGGGGCCAACCTGTTAATCTTCACGATGGGCCGCCTGACGCGGGGCCAACCGCCGCTCATCAGCGGAGAGGCCACGCAGTTGACCGGCGCTTTCGCCGACCCGCTGCCCCAAGCCCTCGTCCTGACGGCTATCGTCATCGGCTTTGGCCTGCAAGCCTTCGCCCTCATCCTGATCCGCCAATTTTACCAGGCCAGCGGCAACGAAGATGTCGATACGTTGAAGATGACCGACGCGCTGTAAATTGATAATCATCTAATCAACGACGGCACAGTGACGAGAATTTTATTTTCGGGGAGGTATCAATGAACGTTTTCTTAATTTTACCCATCATCATACCGCTGCTGACGGCTATTCTGGCCCTGGCGCTGCGTCGCCCGCAGGGGGATATCGTCGTCGAGACAGAGCCGCTGAACGAGACGCTCTACCGCGGCCCGATCAGCCGCATACCCTTCCTTCGCGGCCTGGTGATGCTCTGGGACGCCCTGGGGCTGGGCATGAAAGCGCTCATGACCTCAGCCGACGTGGCAGTGGGCGAGGAGGCGTCGCTATCCGGACCGGTCAGCTGGGTCACAGCGCTTCTGGGCGTTGGCCTGGGGGTGGGGCTCTTCATGCTCCTGCCC
>CAZWZZ010000008.1:0-24395 GCA_964638395.1 uncultured Caldilineaceae bacterium | reverse complement strand
GCCTCCGCCTCGGCGGGCGTGGCGGTGGGCGGCGGGGTGGCCGTGGGCGGCGCGGTCGCCGTGTCGAGCGGGGTGGCCGTGGCCCCGGTGCTGAGGGTGGTCGGGGCCGGGCCGTCGGCGGCGGGGGCCTCGGCTTCGAGGGGGGCGGTCTCCTGGCCGGGCGGGAGGAGCAGCCGATAGAGGACGCTGCCGGTCAGGCACAGGCAGAGCGGCCCGGCGCACAGGGTCAGGGCGATGGCCCCGACGATCAGTTTGCCCTGGGTGGTTTGGAGGAAGGTGGTGAGTGATTGCATGATCATATTCCCGGTTCGTCAGTAAAGATGCCACGCCCCAACGTTCGCCAGGCGGGGGCCTGTTATGCTACCAGAGGGGGCGTGGCTTTTTGATATTCGCCCGGTGCGAAACAGCAGCACCGGCCAGGCGTCCCGCTGAGTTGTCGCTCAGGGGAACGGCCTCCCTTTGGCTCCAGGAGACCGACAGGCCGCGCCATTTTTTTATAAGTGCCTCGACCCCGCATCCGCCCCGGAAGGACCGATCCGTGATATTTCCGGCAGGGCATAAGAAAATGTGGGCGCGAACCAGCCGAAATCCGTTGTTGTTGTTCCTGTTGTTCGGATTGTTCCTGTTGCGCACGGGGGCGCGCACGTTATTGTCTTGATTGTTGAACGCGCCGCCGCGAAGCACGCGAACGCCTCGGCCTGCGCCCGCAACACAGCGGCCAAGCCGCTGAAGTCGCCAGATTTGGATTTTTAAATCGACCCCCCAGAGGGGGGAAATAGGGTGCTTGACTAATCGCTACCTTGTCTTCTTCTTCAATCTCCGTGATTTTTCTCAGGGGGCAGAAGTCCAGCATTTCAGAAGGCCAGAAACCAGAACTAAATGGGGGCGCGAACCAGCCGAAATCCGTCGTCGCTGTACCTGCTGCTCGGATTGTTCCTGAGGCGCACGGGGGCGCGCACGAAATTGACTCGAAAGCCGAACGCGCCGCCGCGAAGCACGCGAACGGATGTTCTGTTTTGGTATTCCTCACTCCATTCATTTTCTGTAACGTCGTAGGGATAGGGCTTCAGTTCAAGCTCGTTCCAATCTTCACCCGCCGCCGTGGCGCACCACTCCCAGACATTCCCGGCCATATCCTGACACCCGTAGGGGCTAATTCCTCCGGCAAAGCAGCCGACCGCGCTCGTCGTGCCAATGCCGGTCTCGTTGTAATTCATTCGCTCCGGGTCGGCCTCGTCGCCCCAGGGGAAAATCCGGCCATCCGTGCCCCGCACCGCCTTTTCCCATTCGGCCTCGGTCGGCAGGCGGATCGTTTGCCCCAAACGCTCACTCAGCCAGTGGCAGAAGGCCACCGCCTCGTACCAATTGACCCCAACCATCGGGTGGTTTGGCAAGTTGTAAGGCTCGCCAGAACCTCGCGGCTTGGCCGGAACCCATTCATATTCCCACTTTCCCGTAAATTTATCCTCGTCATCAAAAATAGGCGTGGCGATCTTTATTTCCCCCTCACGCCAGGCATCGGCCGCCCAGTAACGCGCCTCGGTGTAGCCGCCATCTGCCACAAATGCCTGGAATTGGGCATGGGTGACCGGATAGCGGCTGATCTCATAATCCGGCAGCGTGACCTGGTGTTGGGGTAGTTCATCATCATAAGCCTGGCTATCCTTGTTTTTGTCACTCCCCATCAAAAACGGCCCCGCTGGAATCTGACGCCAGACAATATCCGGCAGGCCCTTCGCGTTCAGACCCACGCCGGGCCGGTCGTCGCCGAGCCGGGCCAACAGATCACCCGCCGCCACTCGCTCCACGGCAGGGAGTACTGTGGTGGTCAGGCTGTTTTTGAGCCAGCCCCGGATCCGGGCCACCCGGCGCTGGTTGCTGTCGCTCAGGCGGGTCAACGCGGCGGTTTCGAGCATGGCCTGGGCCGCGATTAGAGCGCAGGTCAGGTCGGTGGCCGTGACGTAAGTCTCCTCAACCTCACGACCACACAGTTCATCCACCAGGAGCCAGATGGCCGCCGCCATCCCACTAACGGCCTTGGCCCCGGCCAGCAGGGCCACTTCGCGCCAGCGGTTCGGTTCGGAGCGGACCAACCCGGCGGTCTCGGCGGGGAAGTCGTCCTGACCGGTCAGATGACATGCGGCCAGATACTCCTGAATGGTGCGGTGGGGGAAGGTGTAGACGCGATTGCCCCGGCCAACCAGTAACCCGGCCCGATCCCGTAAATACTCGACCAACCGGGCCGGGTTGACGTCGGGGTTTTGGCTCAAGTCCATCAGCCCGGCCACCAACTCCTGTCCGGCCACATCCGCCGTGCCCACGGTTTCCGGCTGGCTGGCGTGGGCCTGGTAGGCCAACTCATCGAGCAGACTGCGGACTTTGTCCCGATCCACCCGTAGCCACTCGGCCAGGCTGGGCTGCTCGATGCGGGTCTGGCCCTGAGCATCTTTGACCACTTTGGGCCGTTCCCACCACTCCAGGAGCAGATCGACCGTGTCGCTGTACAGTTCCTCCCGCTTTTCCGGCAGACTGCCGCCCCGCCAGGCGTGGAGCGAGGCCATCAGGGTCAAGAGCAAGGGCCGTTCGGCCAGCTCTCGTAGCCGGTTACTGTTGAAAATAGCCTGTTTGAGCAATGTCGCCCGCCCCTGAGCATCGTCGGCATCCAGACCACGCAACAGGGCAATATGAGCATACCACCGGGTCACAAAACGGCGAATCTGGCCCGGGCTGAAGGAGGCCAACACCGCTTCCTTAAAGCCTGGCAGTCGCCAATCCTGCTTCTGGTAGGCATAGGTGCGGCTGGTGACCAGGATGCGACACTTGCCAAAGGTCCGGGCAAAATCTTCCACCGCCTGCTTGATTTGCGCCCGCCGCCGGTCGGCTTCCGGCACTTCATCCAACCCATCGAGCAGCAGCAAGCCACCCCGCTGGTGCAGTTCTCGCCCCAAATCCTTGGCATACTCACTGAGCATCCCTTGCTCTAACTCCGCGGTCACAAAGCGCCATAGATGTTGAGCCGTGGCCGGTTGGCCCGCTGGCGGCAGCCCCCGCGCCGCAAAATCCCGGAGGATGACCCGCACCGGCAGCAGCGGCCCGTGGGACCAGGGCTGCCGGTCGTCCGCATCCTCGCCGTCGTCATTGGGTAGCGGCGCGGTCAACAGCGTCATGTTGGCGTCCGGTCGTTCTAAGGCTTCTCCGGCCAGACACATGGCCACAAAGTTGACGAAGGTGCTTTTGCCGCTGCCCGGATCGCCCAGCAGCACCAGATGGTGATGCCGATCCAGTTGGGCCAGGGCCGACAGGCGGGGCGTGTCCCGGCCCAATTTTTTGCCCAACAATAACTGCTCGTGATGTTCGGGGCTGAGGGTCAGCAGGGCTGTATAGACGGCACTCAGATTGAGCCGGGCGTCGGCCTCGCTGCTGGCCGCTTTGGGGTCGATGCCGGTCAGGGACAGGTGACTGCTTGTTTCGAGGATCCGGTTGAGATAAGCAGCCCGCAGAGGCGTCGGCTCCGGCAACGGCCCCTGGCCCTGCGCTTTGAGCTTGGTTTCCACCGCCCGCAGCAGTGCCGCCGCTTGCTCATCGGCCGGATCGAGGCTGCGCACCTGCTCGAAGTAGCGCCTGGCCTCTGCCAGATCATCGTCGAGCAGAGCTTGCACCGCCTTCGAGAAGTAATCCTTGACCAGATCGGCCTCTTTATCCGAAATCTTCTCTTTGATCTCGGCACTATCCGACAGCATCTGCTGGGCCGCTTTCAGTGTGGCAATCTCTTTTTCCAGAGCCTCAATCCGGGCCGGGTCGAGGTTGATGTTGATGTCTCGTCCGGCCAGGTAGCCGGACAGATCGCCCAAAATCTTCTCAATCTCGACACTCATCTACGCCGCCTCCTGCGGTAAGCCCTCAACGGCCTGGGGCGTATAGGGTCGCCCCAACGCCTTGAACCAGCCGCCCAACAGCCGCCCCACCTCAGCCACCATCTGGCTGACGTGGCGATGGGGGCCGGGGTCGAGCAGTTCTAAATCTCGGCACAGCCTCAGATAAAAGCGCAGCTTGGTCAATTCGACATCGGCCCGGGTCAAACAGGCCAGCTTGCCCGCCCGGTCGCCTCTGGGCCGGGCCGCCGCCTCGATCAGCCGCTCCTGAAAGCGGAGCGCCGCCTCCTGGACGAAACGGGCCGTCACAAAGCGATGCTCGCGGGGGAACTTGACGGTTTTACGCATCAGCCACAGCACCAGGTCATAGGTTTTGACAAAGAGGGGGGAGTGGCTCATAGCGGCCCTCCTTCAAAGACCAGGGGCCGCAGCAGCCGCTCGGCCAGGGCCCAGCAGTTGCCGTAGCTGACGTGGGCCAGCCAGCCTTTGAGGGAGGCCACCACCTCGCCGCCCGTGACCCGCCCGGCCCGGTACAGCGCCCACAGCCCCCGCAGTCGGCGCTGATAGGCCAGCTTGCGGCTGCGTTTGAGACGACGATGGTCGGGGTAGACGACGAAGCCCAGAAAGGGGATGCCCTCGGTGACGGGCCGGGGCTGGGCCCGGCCTTCGTGCAGGGTCAGCCGCAGCGTGGCCAGGAAGTCGATAATCGCGGCCCGCCAGTGGTGCAGGGTGGCGATGTCGTCGGCAAAGAGCAGAAAATCATCGACGTAGCGCAGATAGGCCGGACAGGTGAGGTCCCGCTTGATGAAGTGATCGAGCGGGTTCAAGTAGCAATTCGACCAGAATTGGCTGGTCAAATTGCCGATGGGCAAGCCGCGAGGCCGGGCGGCGGCCAGTAGATCGTCACCCGGAAAGTAGACCATCCCGTACTGTTCGGTCAAGACGCCCCGCCCACTGGCCAGGATCGTGTCGATCAGGCCCAGCGTCTCCGGGCAGGCGATGGGCCGGGCCAGGATGTCTCGCAAGATGGCATGGTCGATGGCCGGGAAATGCTGCTTGATGTCACATTGGAGGACGTAGCGGTAGCGCCGGGCAAAATAGGTGCAGCGATCCAGGGCCCGATGCGTGCCCTTGCCGACCCGGTTGGCGTAGCTGTCGGCGATGAAACGCCGCTCAAAAATCGGCTCAATCAGGTTGCACAGGGCGTGATGCGCCACCCGGTCTCGAAACGGGGCGGCGGAGATGAGCCGCCGTTTCGGGTCGTGGATATAGAAGCTGTGGTAGGGGCCGGGCCGGTAGGTGTGGTCCTGTAGCTCCCGTTGCAGGCGGAGCAGCTCGCTTTCCCAACTGTACTCAAAATCGGCCACCGACCAATATTTGCGCTTGCCCCGCCGCGCTTTGTGATAGGCCCGCTCCAGATTGGCCCAACCGCACAGCCGGGGGTAGAGATGTTTGGTGGTTTTCACGAAGGCTCCTTGACAAAAATTTTAAATCGACCCCCTGACGGGGGAACAGTTTGGTTGAGTAATCGCGGCCCTGGCTTTGTTTCCCACCCTCACCTTTTTTCTCAGGGGTCAGGACTCCAGGATTTCAGCAGCTCAGGATTCAGAACCAATGGGGGCGCGAACCAGCCGAAATCCGCGGCTGCCGTTCCTGCTGCCCGGATCGTTCCTGACGCGCACGGGGGCGCGCACGTCATTGACTAGAAAGTCGAACGCGCCGCCGCGAAGCACGCGAACGGATGTTCTGTTTTGGTACTCCTCATCCCACTCATTTTCTGTAACGTCGTAGGGATAGGGTTTTGGTTCATCCCAATCAGGCCACTGTGTCGCACACCACTCCCACACGTTCCCGGCCATATCCTGGCCGCCGCAGGGACTCTGGCCTTTCACAAAACAGCCGACCGCACTCGGCTCGCCGAGGCCCGTATCACTGTAATTCGCCTTATCCGGGTCGGCTTCATCGCCCCAGGGGTAAATCCGCCCCCCCTTTATTTCCCCCCCATTGGGGGGGATTAAGGGGGGGTGAGGGCCCCGGGCTGCCTTTTCCCACTCCGCTTCGGTCGGCAGGCGGATCACCTCCGCCTCGCCCACCGCACCCGCTGCCCTGAGCCGCTCTGTCAACCAGCGGCAGAAGGCCACGGCCTCGTACCAACTGACGCCGACCACCGGCTGGTTGGCCTGGTTGTAGCGGTTGTGGTTCCAATAGCGAGGTTCCTGCCAGTCGTCTCTTTCCTTCTGCTGCCAGCCCGCCTCCGTCCAGCAGCGCCGCCATTTCTCCGTGTAACCGCCGTCTGCGATGAATGGCTCGAATTGGGCGTTGGTCATCGGGTAACGGCTGATCTGGTACGCTGGCAAGGTCACTTCATGGGCCGGTTTCTCATTGTCCCTGCCTTCGTCACTGCCCATTATAAACGACCCCGCCGCTACCTCGCACCAGACCGGCGCGGGCAAGCCGTTCTCGACACCCACCCCCTCCCGGTCATCGCCCAGGACGGCCAACACCCGCCCGGCTGTGGCCCGCTCGAGGGCGGGCAGGCCATTGGTGGCCAGGCTATGCTTCAGCCAGCCCCGGACCCGCTCGATTTTGTAACGGTGGGCTTCGCTCGGCTGTTCCAGGTTGGCCGTTTCGACAATGGCCTGGCCGCCGATCAGGGCAGCCATCATCTCTGTGACGGTCACATAGGCCCTCCCAACCGGCCTGGGACATAGTTCATCCACCAATAGCCAGATAGCGGCGGTCATGCCGCTGGCGGCCCTGGCCCCGGCCAGCAGCGCCACCTCCCGCCAACGGGTGGTGTCTTCTCGCACCAGACGAGCGGTGTCTCCGGCGAAATCATCCCGACCGGTCAAGTGGCAGGCGGCCAGATATTCCTGAAAGGTGCGGTGGGGGAAGCTGTAGATGTTATCGCCCCGCGCTTCCAGTATCCCGGCCCGCTGATCCAGATAGTCGAGCAGGTCGGCGGGATGGATCGCCCGCCGGGTCAGAGCCAACAGACCGCCCAGCAGCCGCTCGCCGTCCAGGTTGGCCGTGCCTTCGGCTTTGTCTGGCTGGTTGGCGTGGGCCTCGTAGGCCAGGTCTTCCAGCAAGGCCCGAATTTTGCGCTGTTCGACCTCCAGCCAGTCGCTCAAGGTAGGCGATAGTACCGTCCGGTCGGTGGCGAAGCGGCCCCGCTCCCAGCGGTCAAGCAGGAGGACCACCGTCTCCTCATACAGATCGGCCCGCTTCTCCGGCAGCGTACCCCGGCTGGCGTGCAGATTAGCCATCAGGGTCAAGAGCAGGGGCCGCTCGGCCAATTCCCGCAGACGGCTCTCGTGGCCAAAGATGGCCCCGGTCAGTTGGGCCACCCGTCGCTGGCGGCTATCTTCGGTCCACTGGTTGAGTGTGCCCAGATAGGCGTACCACTGCTCAATAAACCGTTCGATCTGGCCCTTGCTGAAGGGGGCCAGGCTGGTCTGGGCAAAGCCCTGTAGCTGCCAGGCCGGGTTCTGGTAAGCGTAGGGGCGGCTGGTGACCAGGATGCGGCAACGGGGGTAGCCAGCGGCCATATCCTCGACCACCTGCTTGATCTGCGGACCGCGCTGCTCCGGGTCGGGCAGTTCGTCCAGACCGTCGAAGCAGAGCAGGCCGCCCTCATGTTCAAAGCAATGTTTGAGCATGGGCAGATAGTCGCTCAGATCGGTCGCCTCGAACTGGGTGGCCAGATAAGCCCACACATGTTTGGCCGTCGCTTCCTGGCCGGGCGGCGGCAACCCCTCCCCGGCGAATTTCCGCAGAACGATCTTGACCGGCAGCAGCGGCCCATGATCCCAGGGCTGCGGCTGCGGCTCTTTTTCCTCGCGCCGGAGAGAACGCTCCTCCTCATCATCCGGCGGCAGCGGCGTCCGTAGCAGGTTCAGATACGTGCCGTCGCCGACAAGCAACGCCCCGGCCATGCACAACGCCACGAAGTTGACGAAGGTACTCTTGCCCCCGCCCGGATCGCCCAGTAGCACCAGCCGGTCGTGGCGGTTCAGGTGGGCCAGGGCCGAGACCGGCTTTGGTTTCTCGCCGGTTCGGGCCAGGGCCTCCGGTTGCCGTTCCTCACTGCCGGTCGTCAGCAGGGCGGTGTAGACTTTGACCAGTTCCATGCGCTGCTCGGCCGCCCCCGGATCGATATGCAGCAGCGACAGGTGGCTGACTTCCTTCCAGAGGCGGCGCAGATACCGCCCTTCGAGGGTGGCCCGGTCGGGGGTGGTGTAGTCCGGTTCAGCGGCCTGCCGGCTCAGTTGGGCCTGGAGACTGTCCAGTTGGGCTTTGAGGGGGGCAATCGTGGCCTCGATCTGCTCGGCGTCGAGTAAGCCCGCCAGGTTCTGTCGCTGCGTGGCAATCGCCGCCTCGAGCTGGGCCACTTTATCTTGCAGGGCCGGGTCGGTGTGATAATGGATGGTGATGTCCCCCCCCGCCACGTTGCCGGACAGGTTGCCCAGAATGGTGCCGATCTGCACCTGGGCCGCCTCGCTTTGTCGCTTCTCAATATCGACCAGTAGCGGCTTCATCTCCGCCTGCCAGGCCGCCTCGCTCAGACCCCCGACCAGCCGCCGCCGGGTCAAAGCCACGGCCTGTTGATGGTCGGTAATCTGGTTGATGAGGTCAACCGGGGCATTGCCCCCATATTTGGCCTCGCGCTGCCGGAGCAGGTCAAGGTTTTGCTGTAATCTGGCATAGATCGTTTGGTACTCCATCCTCACCCCCCGGCGCTACGGCTCAAGCGCCCATCGTCAAAATCTTGGCCACAATCTTAGCCGCAATCGTGCCCACCAGTGGAGCCACGCCGACCAAATTCTCCGCCGCCTTCTTTAGCCCCTCGCCGGTGATTTGTAGCTTGCTCTGCTTCGGCTTCTCTTTGGCCGCTTCTTCGACCAGTTCCTCAGTGTATTCGGCCACCGTCTCCGCTTCTTCCTGTTTTTCGGCGGGGACCTCGGCCAGGGCTTCTTTCAACTGCTCGATAAGCTGCTCCAACTCGGCCCCTTCGTCGGCCTGGCCCAACGATTGCGCCCGCTGGGAAGCGTTGCTCAGGGTCGAGCCGATGATGGTGAGGCTATCCCCGGCCACGTTGCCGGATAGGTCGCCGCCGATGCTGCCGATATGAACTTTGCTTTGGTTTTCGTCACTCATAGGTTACTCCTTTGTGATTGATAGGCGTGGCCGGAGCCACGGGTTGATTATATTCTCACCCCTGCCGGGGCTTGAGCCGCTTCAACCGCTTCCACTGCGGCGGTGGTTTCTTGGCCAGGGCCGTCACCCGGCTCGATGACCGCGTCCGTAAAGATGCGCGAGGCGACGACCTGCACCGCCCCCTCGTCCAGAACGAAAATCAGCATCGAGGCCGAGGCGCTCAGGCCGGAGATGAGGTCCAGCTTGACCGCCCAGATGGTCGTCCAGGGCAACACCCGCTCGTAGGGCCAGCGCTGGATGAGGGCCAGCGGCAGCAGCAGCCCCCACAACAGGCCCCACGTCGAGCCGTTGGCCACGGCCCACCCCATCAGACACAGCGCCGCCAGCCCCAGCAGCAGAAAGCCGGGCGTCGGGAACTTCGATTTCAAGACCACCCGCCGCTCGGTCAGGATCAGGACGGCCCGCCGTTGCAGCGTGCGCCGGGGGGAGCAGCCGACCGGCTCGGCGTCGTTGGTTTCGAGGACCGTCGCGGCGGCGGCGAAGAAGATTTCCTCACCGGGGTAGCGGTGTCGAACCCAGTGGGTGATGGTGGTTGTGCCGTACAGGAAATCGGCCAGGGCGCGGAGCATGGGGGGGTGCCTTTCTAAATGTGGTTATTCAAACCTTTGTGTATGCTGTTTTCAGCGAACGACCATGCCGTTACACCATCATCGCCGCTTCAATAACCTGGTCAATCTCCTGAGAGGAAATGCCGCCGACGTCGGTGTCCTCGGTGACGATCAGCGTTCCGGCATCGCCGCCCCCTTCCTCATAGGGCAGGATGTCGTTGTGGCGATACCAAGCCAGCTTTTTCTCCCAGCGCTGACGGTAGCTCGGATCATGCATCAGGCCGCAATGTTCCCAGTAATAGATCAGGCCGGTGTCTTCATCCTCAATGGTAAAGTCCGGGTATTTTGTTACGCCGTTCAGGGTCAGCGCCTGTTCATAGACAGGCTCCAACCCGGCGTTGAGCAGACGATCATAAACGATCACTTCCGATTTGGAGCGAACCGCCGTCCCGTCGCTGGTGCGATGGATGAGCCGTTCCTCCAAAAAGGTACCCTCCACCTCGACTGGGTTAGGCTTCTCAAAGAGATTGGTCAGCCGACTGGCCGTGGCCGACCGACCGTCAGAAGCATATTTCTTCAACTCGCTGCGGCTGCCCTGATGTAAAATAACGATCCGATCTTTCTGGCGGGTCAGGGCGGTATAGAGCAGTTCACGGGACAGCAGGAAACAGGGATTGGGCAACACCAGGATGATCTTCCCAAACTCACTCCCCTGTGATTTGTGAACAGTCAGGGCATAAGCCAACTCCAGTGCCGCACCAGTTTCGTCGTCAAAGTCTCGGTCGGTGTAGTCATATTGAAAGCCCGGCTGGGAAGAAAATTCGACTTTCAATGTCCGCGGGGCCTTGGTCATCTTCTTACTCTTGAATTGGCCAACGGCGATGCCAATCTCTCCATTGGCCACATACTCCAAGGCATCTTCCTTGGGCCACACTGTATGATGCCAGCGGTTGGTCAGATTAATGACTTTGTCCCCGTAGACGACCTCTTCCACCCCCATCGGCTTGGGGATTTTTCGGTTTTTCCAGCGGCGGGCCGATTTGAGGGTGCGGGCCTTGAAGGTCTTATGGATGAGACGGTTGATCTCAGTGACGCCGTGGGTTAGGCCGCGTACCGGCGAAAGAATTTGCCAATCTTCAATAAAGCTGGCGGCCCCCCGGTTGAAATAGATAGAATGACCGTGCTTCGTTCCTCCCAGACTCAGATCAAAGGTGTCCACATCCTCGCCCCCTTCCAAGCTCAACTCTTCGACCAGCGTTTCCAGCAGTGCCGTCTGAAATTCTTCCGGCGTGTCCCATTGTTTGAATTGAATATGGGTGGCCTGACCACCGGCCACCAGATCAAAGACGTCATCTTCACCCGGACCGAGGGGGCGGCCACTAAACCACTTGGCCAACTGAATATCGGGCCGGCCTTCCTCGGTAGTGGCTTCGACCTGGCGGCGGGGGACGGTCAACTCGGCATAGCCCGGCCCCACCCGGATTTTTTGGTTTTCGACGGTCTCCGGGGCTAAGCGCGTCACAATATCCACAAAGGGGCGACCCGGACCGATGGGCGGTAACTGCTGCGGGTCGCCGACCAAAATCAGCCGATGAACGCCCCTGATCCCGTCCAGCAGCGCCCCTAACATCTCCTCGGTTAGCATGGAGGCTTCATCCACAATCACGGTGCGGGCCGTTTCCTCTTTCGGCCTGTTGGAGAGGATGTAGCGCTGATTTTTGCCGTCATACCGGCTACACCGATTGAGAAACTGGGCCAAGGTCAAGGCCCGAATGTTCAGATCCTTGGCCACATCCTGCATCCGCACTCGGGCTTTGCCGGTGGGGGCCAACAGCAGAACGTCGCCAGCCGCAATCTCTTCGTGCTGACACAGAACAGAGAGTAGGGTCGTTTTTCCAGTTCCAGCCGGGCCAATCAGTACCGAAATGCGAGAGGCAGCCAGTTCTTCCAGAGCCTTCGCTTTCTCCTGGCGGGCCAATTCCTCCAGTTCATCGCCCGCCGTGACCGGCTCTGGGAGTCTGGCGTCGAGCATCGCCCGCCAATCGGCCTGGATCGCGTGCCGCTTACCCCGCAAGCGTTTGCTGACCGTCCGCTGGATAAGCGCCCCGACCTCGGACAACCGCTTGAGTTGATAGGCGGGCAAACCGTTCGCCATCTTCACAAGGGAGATCGTCTCGTCCAGACTGGCATCCACCACATTCATCAAATCCTGGGTGACTTCACAGGGCGGGTCCATCTCAAGCCCTCGAATTTTCAACGTGACGTCCTGGCGGGAGAGCAGGGTGTGGCCTTGGTTCGTGGTGGCCTGCTCCAAGACATTGACGGCCAGGGCACGCACCCGCCGTTTATCGGTGCCTGCATCGAGGGCCGAGGGCGCGGGTAGGGGGTGTTTGGTGCGGATCATATCGACCGGAAAGACACCCCGATCCACGGTGTGGACGCTGACGGCCCATTCCCAGTCGTGGCGGGTGCTTTCGTAGATCAGGTAGGGGTTCTCTAAAATTTGCTGATCGGTCAGGTCGATCCCTGCCTGCTGTCGATCTTCCTGTCTGAATAGAAATTTGGCCTGGTCTGCTTTAATCTCAAATCGGCTCAACAGTTGCAACAGGGCTAATCGCTCCGGGGCCAGTACCGCCCAGGTTTCGCGCAGGGTTTGGCCGATCTGCCGGGCCAACTCCGGCGGCAGATGGACTGCCGGGTCCTGGAAAATCTGGTCAACCAGCGGCCAGGGGTCTTCATTCTGCCCTACCTGGTTGTCAATCTCATGGGCAATGAAGGTTCCCATCTCCACGCCAAAGGCGCTGAGGGCCGCCCCCAGGCCGGGGCAGGGGCCGCGCATTTGCCATACCTCATCAAGCCGCGCATCGATCCAGCGCAGGCAGCGCTCCCAGGGCCCCTCCAGATTATACTGCTGAGCCTTTTTGAGCGCGGCGGCGCAGGCCAGCAGCGAGGCAATCGCCCCGTCATGGCTCACATGCTCGGAGGTATAGGAGAACTCATAAAGATGATTGTCCGGGGCAAAGGCGACGACCTCAGCCGGATCGAACGTGGGATCCTCTTCGGCTAGTTGCAGGGCAGCGTGGTAGGGCAGCAAAAAGCCCTCTTTGAAATCGGGCCGAATCGAATGCTGTACTGCCCGTTCCCAGATTAGCGACCGGGTATCACCTTCCTGGTGGTAATTATATTCAAGGCCGGGGCCAATGCTGGTCACAAAACCAACCCCGATCAGGATGCGACGGCCATTGTCTTCGACCAGAGGGACTTTTTTGGCGTAGAAAAAGCAGAGTGATTTTTCCGGGTGGATATGACCAAAGAAGCAATCGAGCAGCGCCCGGTGGTTGCGGACATCCTGAACCCAGCCAGTCTCAAAGCCTAAATCCGGCTCGTATGCAAAGTCAATGTCCAGGTTGTAGGTCTGGCCGTAGTCAGCCATATTTTCTCGTCGTGTCCACATAAACGGCACAACCGGTGCGGAGTAAGCGGGGTTGCGCTGGGCGGTCGGGGCATAGTGGCCGTAGCTGTGGCGTGAGGTTTTGGCGTAGGGGTGGGATACGATGCGGGTATATTCGAAGGGGGCCATAAAAGCAACCCGCTCGCTGACGCAGGGGGGCCAATGCTCCGGCTTCAAGTCGGCGATTGATTTTCCGGCCACCTCCGCTTCATACTCATCATTGCGGTTTTCGGCGATCCGGGGCAGCTTGAGACAGGAGCCGTTCTGTTGGGGAGCCTGGCAGACGGTGCCGTTCCAGCCGGCATCGTGCCAGGGCACGCGGACCGAAAGATGATGGGGGGGATAGGTGGTTGTCATTAGTAGTAATACTCCTCTTCTTTATCTTGGTCAGGCTGGGGTAGGTTTCCGAGAATGACCAGGTGATGTTTGGCCCGGGAGATGCCCACGTAGAGCAAGTCCTGGATTTCATGAGGTCTTATGCCATCCAGCTCGGTCAGGATAACCACCTGGCTTTCCAGGCCCTTGAAGGTGCGGATGGTGCTACACCGCACCTGATACGGGCTATGGGACGGATGCCAGACAAGCTCACAATCTCGTCGGGACGGTTTGGTCTGGTTCCAGAGGCTCCGCGAGCGGGATAGCGGCGTGAGGACGACGATATTTTGCGCGGGGACTTGTTGGGCATTTATCAACTCCGACAGCGTTGTTTGTAGTGTCTGATACTCATCATTGCGCACGATTGGCACGCTTTGAGGCTCCTGACCGGTAATGCCGCTGGACAATACCTTGTGCGGCTGGTGATGATAGGTTTTGAACAGCTTGAAGATGGCCTCCGTGTTTCGCATGTTGCGGGTCAGGGGGTGGATCGGCCACTGAAAGGGGATCGTGCGCCGCTTGCCATACACCCGCTGGTTATCATCGTAAAAGATGTAAAATCCGCTTTCCGGGTCATCCTTCAGCAGATGATCGTGTAGTGTCTGGAGCCAGGTCGGGTGAAAATCTTGACCCTCATCAACGATAATGACCTCAAAGCCAAGCTCTAACTCCAGGGCGGCCAGAGCCAGGGCCTCCGGCATTGTTTCGTTGTAGTAAGTCTGCTGGCTGATCCCCAACTCAGCCGACCATTTTTGGGGTAAATCCACGGCCTCGGCCTGATCGGCATAACGCCGACAGATGTCATGAAAGTTGCCGATGGTCAGGTGTTCGTGGCCTCTTAGATAATTATCAAGCCAAATGGCCAGTTGTCGGTTGAAACAGGTGAACAGCACGCGCTTTCCCTGTTGGGCCAGGTTGAGCGCCCGCTGCACGGCCAGCATGGTTTTGCCCGATCCGGCACAACCGGCGACGAGCATCTTGGGGTTGTAATCGAAGGCGGCGGACAGCCGAAACTGCTCTTCGGTCAACAACTTCTCCTGCTGCTGCTCCGCAACATTGAACTGGTTGGCCAGGTACGCCGGAATATGCCAATCGCGGGCCAGTACCTCTTTTATGAGGGCCAGCCCTGCCTCCCCCGGTGGCTGACCGGTTTCGCCTTGATAGAGTTTGAGGATTTGGTACAGCCGATCTTTGAGATGGGGCATGTCCTGTTGGCTCAACGTTAGCTCCGGCAGGGCATTGCCACTCAGAGGCAGACCAGGCGAGAGGTCTACGTCAGGAAAGCAGACGGCGGTGCCAATCTTGAAGGTACGGAGCGACAGGGAGGGACGCTGGTTTCTGGGTTGATTGCGTACCGCATTATCCAGCTTGCGCTCGTAGGCATAGGCGGCGTTGGTGGCCTGGTCATACGGGTCTTTGATTTTATGCCTCTCTTGTTGGCTGGCCGGTTTGCCGAGTTGACTGAGCGGCGTGCTGTACCAGATGCCTCCTTCGCGGCTGATGCTGCCGCCCTTGACCTCGATCATGACCACGCCCAGCTTGGGGTGGGCCACGATGAAATCGGCCTCGCGGTCGCTGACGCCGTGCTGATGGTGCCATTTGATGGGCTGGCTGTAGAGAACGAGCCAGTCGTCGCCCAGTTGCTCCGCCAGAGCATCATAGACCAGATACTCGGCTCGCCGACCGGGGTTTTCCTTGCGTTCTTCTTCGGAAATCCAGTGGGGATAGATGTTGGCCATATCATCTCACCGCATGCACCTTCAACACCTCATCGCCGTAATGGTTGATGACCTTGACCGCGATCTTGCCGGAGGCGGGGGCGTCGAAGGGCATCGACTCGGTGCGGTAGAGGGTCTGCCAGGCATCTTTGTTGATCTCCGCTTTCAGGGCGCGTTGCAGCTTGTCATACGGCTTATCGGCTCCGGTGAAGTAGGCGTGGCGAACAAAGAAGCTCTGGCCGTTGTAATCGGTGTCGATAAACCAGCAGGCGATCTCCTTGGGGCTGCTGCTGCGAATCTCGCCGGTGGTCGGGTCGTAGATGTCCAGCCCCTTGATGCTGACCTTAATTTGGCCGTTGTCGGTTTCATCTACCGTCATATCCGGCTCCCCGAACACCGTAAACAGGTTGGCCTTCTTGGTTTTCTTCAGCAAACTGGCCATGGTCAAGTCCGGGTTCATCCGCACCGGTAGCACCGTCAACCGGCCCCACCGCTTCGCCTCCTCGCTGGCCTCACCATCAAAACTGAACGCGCACACCAGCAACAGGTCGGCCTGCGGGCGCATGTGGCGGATGGCCTCGTTAGCCGCCTCCTTGATAAACTCCCGCCCCACCGTGCCATGCTCCGGGCCGATGGCAACGGCCACCCGTTTTAGGTTCTCTTGGCTGTCGGTATATTCCCCGGTTGCCTGAATATAGATTCCTCCGTCCCAGGCTTCCAATAGCTCAAACTCGATCCGCTCATCAGCAATGGTGTTCTGCACCCCGGCCTCCCGCAGGTTGTCCAGAATCTGCGATTCAAACTTGCCGGCGTTGTCCTGTTGCTTGGCTTCCTGTTCGGCTTGGGGTAGGCTGGCCGCTGCCTCCGGGCTGATGGGCTTAAAGGGGGATAGCGACTCGGTGGTAAACGGGCCGGTCACCCGCACCACATGACGGACTTCCTCCGGCTGGTCGTACAAAGTCTCCTGGTCACTGTTGCGGGCAATCGACTCGTCAATCTCGGCCTGCCGCGCTTGCCGGGCCTGCCACCAGTCGGCCAACAGCTTCTCGGCCTCGTTTCGCTGTAACGGTGGTAGCTTGGTATCTTCGGGTAGCTCTCGCGGGATTTCCCATTCTTCCCATGATTGATTCAGTAGCTCGTTCAGCCGGCCGCGCAGGGGTTCGAGGGTCTCCTGCCACTTGGCGTGGATGTCGTCGATTTCGGGGTTGTTGGCAATGTCTCGTAGGGTGATGTGGGGGACGGTCTTATAATTGAAACCGAGTCTGAGGTCTTCGCCTTCCGGGTCGGCCAACTCGTAGTAGGGAAACCGAGCCGCCATGAGGCGGGTGCGGGCCAGCGCCAGCGCCACGCGGCTGGTATCGGTGGTGATCCAGCGGCGGCCCCACTGCTCGGCCACGTAAGCGGTCGTGCCGCTGCCGCAGGTCGGATCGAGGACCAGATCGCCGGGGTCGGTGGTCATGAGGAGGCAGCGTTGGATTGCTTTTACGCTCGTTTGAACAACATATAATTTTTCTTCTGTGAATCCGGTCGCTTTTACATCTGTCCAAATATTTGCAATAGGAGAGACCAAAAAGTCAGATAAATATCTCTTGTACATCAGAGAATTACCAATGGCTTTTAGCCTTCCAACGGAAGCTAGTTTATCAAGCCCATACCGATCAGTTTTAAATGTACCTCTTCCAGGACTAAATTCAGAGCCTTGGAATTGAAATTTTGTAACATCTACCCCTTGAGGAGGGCGTTGGCTTGTCAAATTATCGCAGGCGAACACCTTCCAACCATCTGAGATTTTAGATGGGGTGAGTATCTCATCCCGCGTCATTCTACGCTCGTTGTATCCGTCAGAAGACTCTAACCAAATATATTGCGTTGTTCCTTTTTCTCCAAGTATTTTTTCTGCATAAATCTGTCTATACTTCACAGTTTCAGAGTTTTTTGCGTACCATAGAACATAATCACAAATATTTGAGAGCGTATTTGTACTAGAACTTGAAGTCTTTTCGAAGATGATTGCGGATACAAAATTCCCACTCCCAAACACCTCATCCAACAGACACCGCACCAGATGCACATTCTCATCCCCAATCTGCACAAACACGCTCCCCGTCTCGGTCAGCAGTTCCCGCGCCACCTGTAGCCGGTCGCGCAGATACGCCAAGTAGCTATGGATGCCCAGCTCCCACGTATCCCGGAACGCCTTCACCTGCTCCGGCTGGCGGCTGAGGCCAGCGGCGGAGTCTTTCACGCTCCGGTCACGGGTAGAGACCTGCCAATTGGAGCCAAACTTGATGCCGTAGGGCGGGTCGATGTAGATCATCTGCACCTGCCCCTTGAGACCCTCCCGGTCATTCAGGCTGGTCATGACCTGCAAGCTGTCGCCCAGGATCATGCGGTTGGTCCAGTTCTGCTGGTGGTTGTAGAAGTCGATCTGGTTCTCAAACTCGATGCCGTTGAAATCGGCAAACAGCGACATCTGCGGCTCGGCGGGCGGCGGGCGTTTGGCCTGGGCCTTCACATTGTCGATGATGGCCAGGGGGTGAATTTTCTCCTGGGTGTAGATCGGCTTGCTCCATACCTCCAGCGGCTCGCTGTCCTGAGCATCTTTGCCCTGCCAGACCAGTTGCGGGTCTAGCTCCGGGCGGCGGGGATACAGCACCGGGCGGGGCTGGCGTTGTTCGTCGGTCATATAGTCGCTCATCTCCTGGGTGGGGATGTTGACCCGTTTCTCCTGGTGGGTCGTGGTTTTGACTTCGGTCGGTTTCTTTTTGCGTCTGGCCATTAGGCTTGCTCCTGGGGTGGGGTTTCGTTATCCTTCAGCGCAATCAGCATGGGCCGGGTTTCGCCATGCTGTAGATAGTTCTGTAGCTCCTGGGTGGCCGTCTCGATATTCCGAATCTCGATGAAATCCCAGCGGCCATAGCTGCCCAGGTTGTTGACGGCCGGCACCCAGTAGTTGCGGGCGGTGGCCACCTTGGCCTCTTTGTCGCTGCGCCGCTGGCCGGAGACCTCGATAATCAGGTTCAGATAGTCGGGCTGGCCGTCCGGGTGGCGCTGGCCGTCGTCGATCTTGACGATGAAATCGGGCAGGTAGTGCCGCTCTTTGAAGCCGACGGTGTAGGGGATGCGGAAGCCGAGCCGGTCATTTTTGACGTAGCAGACCACCTCCGGCATCGACTCCAGCTTGGCCGCCATCTGCCCTTCCCAGCCGGAGTCGAGCGTAACCCGGTTGACGTGGCTTTTGGTGGTGTCGTAGGTCTGTTTGGTGGTGTCGAAGTCCACGCCGGTTGTGCTGCCTTCCGGGTCGAAGCGGCGCAGGAGCGGCTTGAGGCGGCGTGCCTGCTGCTGGCTGCGTTGCAGGCCGCCGTTGATCCGCCCGGCGGCGTTGTGGGCATATTCCAGCAGGAGCAGCATCTGCTCGAACGTGCTGTCTGTCTTGACCAGACATTGCTCCCGCCACTGCCGGACGATACGCAGCAGTTCGGGGAAGCGCCAGGCTTGCACCTCGGCCACGAAGCGGGCGGGCGACTCGTCGCCATCGGCTCCGGCAGCCGGGGCGGTCTCCGGCGGCTCTTCGAGGCGGAAATATTTCTCCAAAACCAGCTTGGCCAGCAGAAAATCGACCTCTTGCAGGCGACGGGCTTGGAGATCGGCCAGGGTCAGCTCATGCTCGCCGCCAAAGATGGCCGAGACGGTGGTCCGGGTGGCCACGTCCTCAACGCTCAGGGTCAGGCGGTGGGCCGCCGTGAAGCTGGCCGTCAGCGGCCCGTCCGGGATTTCCCATTTGTAGCCGATCAGGTGGGGGAATTTGATTTCGTACTGTTTCCGGGCGTCGAGGGCCTCGACGTGGGTCACGAAGACCGGGTTGCGCTTGGCCGTGCCCCCACCCCCTTTGAGCATGACCCGGAAGGGGACGCCGAAGATTTCGGCATATTCGGGGGTGAACATCTCCCGGCCCGCCTCGTCGAGGACGGTGGCATAGCTGATGCGGCGCAGCCCCCGCCCGACCACCTGCTCACACAGCAGTTGGGTGCCAAAGGCCCGGACGCCCAGGATGTGGGTCACGGTGTTGCAATCCCAGCCTTCCGTCAGCATCGAGACCGAGACCACACAGCGCACCTGCTCCCCCAGCTTGCCCGGCTTGCCCACGGTGTTCATCACCTCCCGCAGCAAATCCTCGTCAGAGATGGTTTCCACATCCGCGCCGGGGTAGCGGCGGCGATACTCCTGCTTGAACTCCTCGATCTCGGTCGAGACCATCTGCTTGAACTCGCTGCTCATGGCCTCGCCGGTTTCCAACTCCTCGCTATCGACCAGGATGGTGTTGGGATAGGCCCGCCAGCGGTCCTGCTCGACGTTGCTGAACAGTTCATATTTGCCCTGGGCCAGGCGCGGTTGCCCATCGGGGCCGGGCTTTTCGTAGCCCGCAATCCAATCGAAGACCATTTTGGAGACGGCGGTGTTGTTGCAGACGACGATGAAGACCGGCGGCGTCTGTCCGGCGGCCTGGGCCGCGCTGTCCTGTTGCCAGGCCCGGAAGACGGTTTCATAATGGCTGTAAAGCTGTTGCAGGGCGGCCTGGAGCGGGCCGGGGATGGGCGGTTCGCCTTTGTAATGGGTCTCCTTGCGGCTCTTTTTGGGCAGCTTGTCCCGGATGTGGGGCCAGATTTCCCGGTACATGGGGGACTCTTCCAGCCCCATGCGGTCATCGGCCACCGGCAGGCGGGGCACTTTGACCAGCCCGGCCTCTATCGCATCCAGCAGCCCGAAATCGGAGACGACCCAGGGGAAGATCGAGGCTTCCGGGTAGCCCGATCCCTTGAGAAAGGCGGGCGTGGCCGACAGATCGTAGACGGCTTTGATGCCCAGATACGCCTGGATCGCTTCCAGGCCGCTCAACCACACGCTGGCCGCCTCGTTATCCTTTTTGATGGCGTACCGTTCCGAGCGCCCGACCTTGACCTTGACCGCCTTCTTGTCGGTGCGGGGCCGGTAGCAGTGGTGGGCCTCGTCGTTGATAACGATGATCTCCCGTTTGTGGCTGAAGGGGTTGCAGATACGGGCGGCCATCTCCGCCGGGGTCTCGGTGAAGTCGTTGGCCAGTAGCTCCTGCCCGGCGCTGCTGGGGGCGTTGGGGTCTTTCTTTAGCATCAGCTTATGAAAGTTGATGATCTCAATCGTGGCCTGACCCAAGCGGCCCCGCATGTCGGGCGGCAGGATGTCCCGCAGCCGGTAATAGTTGTCCGGGTGGTTCGGCTGAAGGACTTGCAGCCGGTCCCGGATGGTGATGCCCGGCGTGACGATGAGAAACTGGTCGCTGTAGCGGGGGCTGCGGGGCGTGGCAAATTTGTTGAGGGCCTGCCAGGCGATGAGCATGGCCATGACCACCGTCTTGCCGGAGCCGGTGGCCATCTTGAAGGCCAGCCGGAGCAGGGTCGGGTTCATCTCCTGGTTGGCCGCTTTGAGTTCGTCGGCCAGGGCGCGGTCTGCCGCTTCCCGTTTATGGGCCACTTCGGTCAAGAAGATGACCGTCTCCAGGGCCTCGGTCTGGCAGAAGAACAGCTTGTTTTCCCGCGCCGGGTCGGTCCAGTAGTCGAGAAGCTGGCGGCTGACCCGGCTGGCCCCTTCATACCGGCCCCGCCGCCAGAGGGCCACCCGGGCCCGGACCCGGTTGATATAGTCGTTGGGCACGACGCGCTCGCTGATGAAGCTGCTCTGGACCGGCCCCCGTTTCTTGGGCGGCGGGACCGGCATCAGATTGTCGCTGGGGCGGCGGCCCGCCTTGATCTCGGTGATCTCCCCCTCGACGATCTCGAAATGGCGGGTCGGTTCGACAAAGGGGGAGTTGATGATAAGGTTGTCGGTGGTCATAGCCTGTTCCTGAGTATGGGTGTCAAAAAACAAAAAAACCGCCTTGACCAGGCGGCAGCCACATGCTAAGATAGGGACGTTGTCCCCGATTAGGCGCTACCACCGCCTGATCCGGCGAAAGCGCCGTTGGCCGCGGCGCTTTTTTTATTGGGTTTATCCTAACATAAAAGCGGGATAATTTCAATAAACATAAACAATGTTAAACCATCCCCGTCCCATTTTACCCCATCGCGCTGGTTTTGTCTGTGCTTTAAAGCACAAAATTTTGGACTTTAAGGTTCGCTCTCCCATGCTATTCCAGGCCGTTGCAACTTTCGGCGTTCTCCGCCGTAAAGCATTATAGACCAACGAAAGGAGAAGCATCCATGCGCAATCCCGGAATCGCCGCCGTCTTGAGCCTGATCGTGCCCGGCATCGGCCAGCTTTACAACGGTCGTATCTTGTGGGGCATCCTCTGGCTGATTATCACCCCCGGCTTCTGGATCGGCAGTGGCGGGCTGCTGGGCTGGGTCTGTCATCTGCTGTCCGCTTATCAAGCCTATCGTTACGCCGAGACCCACCCTTATCCCGCCCGTCATTAATCCCGTTTAACCCGGCATAAAAAAACCGCTTTCAGGATAGAGAGCGGTTTTTGTTTTTATTCAGCCTTCCAACACAGCCCTGAGTTCGTGGCCAATGCGATAGGTCGTCTGTTCTCTGGGCGTGTCAACGCCAAAGGCTTTCAGGCAATCGAGTAGGCATTTCTTGGTCTCACTAAAAATCAACTGCGCTCCGGCTCGCGTTTGGGTTGGCTTGATCTGGGCAGCGCAGACCGACCCGTCCCCCATGAAAAATATGACGTAAGAATTGCCGGAGTCGCCCATTACCTCATAAATGGTTGCTGATTGGGCTAAGTCTTTGAAGTTTCTTGATTCGGCATCGGCCATAAGAGATCTCCTGGATCGTTGTAGATTGATGAGAGGTTGATAGATTTAATTGTGCCGTAGCTTATTCCATATGTCAACCATTCTCCCCGCATCGTTACATGGTAGATTTGGTTGAAGACCGCCCCACCGCCCCTGCCCCTCCGCTGCCCCCGACCCAGGCCCTCCGGCCAGGCGGGGTTGCCGCGCCGTCCGGGTGGGCCGTTTCTCGACCGGTGTCGGTGGCTCGGCCAGAGCGTCACCGCCTCGCAACCGCTCTACTCCCCTCCAACCCAATCTTCCCATCTTCCGGCGATAAAGCTGCCGGGCGGGGGCGTGCTGCCGCCCCCCGCACCCCCCCAGGCTTACAAGCGCGACTCCGCCAGGCTGCCATATTATAGCGGGGCGTGCGGACAAAAACGCAAGGGTAAAGTCCGGTGTCCGTTTTTTTTGGCCGGCCGTCCGTTTTTTTCCGGAACCTACACCGGAAAAAAAACGAACGCCCGGTTTCTCCTCAAGGCGCTCAGGCCACAACCTCACAAATAGACAAAAACTCAATGCTAACAACATAGGACCAAAAAAAACGAACATCCTCCCGGCCCCTCGCGCACCGCCCGTGAGCGTCGGCATTTATCCAGGCGTTTCGTGCTGGCGATCTCCTGGGTAATTGAGGTGGGACCGCGAAAGCGGGGCCGCCCTTGCGTTTTCGCCGATCCCCGCTGGCCGATAAATGCCTGGCGGTGGTCGCTGGGTCGTTGGGGCGCGTTCGTCCCTCTTTGCGCTTGGAGGTGTCTCGTGTCGTGTGCTGTTTGTTCGTTCCTGCTGTCCCCTGCTGTTTCCGGGGCGTCGGTCGTTTCGTCCGGTTGTGGCTGGTCTTTCGCTTCGTGGTCGGGTCCTGGCGCGGCTGGTTCTGCTGCCGTGGCTGCTCGGTGGGCGCGGTGGGTGGGTCTCCCTTCCGCCGTTCTGGTTCGTCGTGGGTCGTGGGTGGTGGTTGTGGCCCCGTCCCTGGCTGCCGTTTCGCTCGGTCTGCTCTGGTTCTCCCCTGCCGCTGCGTGGTTGCCCGGTCGTGGCGTTGCGTCGTGTGTCGGTTTGCGCGGGTGAGGTCGCTCTGGCCCCGGGGCCGGTGTCGGTCCCGGGGCCGCCCTTTTTTTGGCGAGTCAAATCTGTTAGATCAGGTTTTGATCCAAAATCAGCCTGCTGGTTGTCAGTCGGCTCTTGTTTGTTTGGTTGATAAACCGCCTGGGTTGATGAGATTTGATTTTATGCCTACGCCACGCCTCGATGAACGCCCCTGTCTGTGTCAGGCGGTGGGCCGAGCCTGGGTTGGTTCGGTCGAGCCTACTGGGTTCCGCGCCAACGCACTTCGGGTGGGGCGGGCCGGTGGCCGTCGAGTCCGAACCGCCTCGAGCTTTGAGGCTACAGCCCGACCCGCTCGGCGTTCCCGCCCGGATTGCCGGACACCCCACCGGCAAACCGGGCCGCCGGGTCGGTGGCTCGACCGGGTCGGCGAAGCAGCGCCGCGCAAAAGCATGCGCCGCGCCGGTGGTGGCCCACACCGCTGTCGGCGAGGCCCGACCGGTGGGTGGCGGCTCGACCGGGCGTGGAGCCAGGCTCGACCGGAGCGGCGATCCCGCCCGGCTGGTGCTGACCCGACCCGAAACAAAAAAAAGGGGGGGCTGAACATTTTCCCGGCTACGCAAAAAAAAAAGCAAGGGTTCCGAAAAAATTTGTTCCGCAAAAAGACGCTCCACAAATTTTTTCTCCACCCTCCTCCTCTTCGTTCCGGCCCTACGGGTGCTTTTTTTTTGCTCCGCCTAAGCTCCTGCGTCGCCCCCCTTTGTTTTGTTTTTGTTTTTTTCGGGGGGGCTGCGGTTTGTCGCCTGGCCTCGCTGCTCCCCCCTGCTCTGTTGCCTGGGGCCGGGCCTTTGTGGGGGTGTTCTCGTGTCTGTTCGGTCTGCTGGTTCTGTTGGTTCTGTGGCCTGGTCCGCGTTTCGGGCGGGTGGTGTGCGGTGGTTGGCCTGGCGGGGGTCGGGTCGTTCGTTTTCCGGGGCGGTCCTGGTGGCGGCTTTTGGCTCGTTGGCCTCGGCCTCGGCCTTTGCCCGTCGCTGGGCGGTGCGGGTCGGCGTCCGGGTGGCGGTGCGGCGCTGTGGCTCTGGCTGGGCGGTGTCGGTTCCGGTTGTGGCCGCGCCGGTGGTGGCCGCGTTCTGGGCGGGCGGCGGCGTCCGCTCCCTGGCCGCTGCTCTGCGCTCCTGGGGGGTGGCCGGTGGCTAGGGGCCCTGGCTTGCCCCCGGTGGCGGTGGTCGGGCTGTGTGGTTCCCGGTCGCTGCCGCCGGGGGGCGCGGCGGCGGTGGCGGCGGTGGTCGGCCCGGCCCTGGCCGGGGGCGCGTCGCTGGCCGTGGGCTGCGCTTCGGCGATGAGCCGCTCGCCTAGCAGCAGCCGCAGCC
>CAZWZZ010000007.1:0-26682 GCA_964638395.1 uncultured Caldilineaceae bacterium | reverse complement strand
TCGAAATATTCAAACTGAATATTTTTTGAAATTTAAATTGAAATAATTCAAACTGACAAACTACCTATTTTGTGGTATAATAGATTACCACATTCTAGTGATAGTCTTGGTTGTCTATCTAAAATTGTTATGGTTGTACCAATAATAGTTTCTTGATAACTTGATTGTACAATTCCCCCTTGATGTGTAGCCAACATCATCCCCTATCATTCTGGCACTCCCTCATTAATCTGACCATCAAACAGAAATTCTCGAACCTGCCGATATTTCGCTTTACGGCCTCCTGCTTTTCTGTAATAGACTAGATACGTGTACAGGTAAAAAAACTGGTTGGCTGACCAGGTAATAGTCTAACCAACTGTACGGTTCATTTTGTTAGCTATTTGAGTTATACTGCTAATAATAAGGTATGTGTCTATCCTGATTAAGGAAAGCATCTATCAGTAGAAGGATCAAGATTATGTAACCAATTTATCCCAAATCACTCATCATAAACCTTATACCGATTAAACTGTCGAGCAGTTGTAACGTTGTCGATCAGAGCAGGATTACCCGAATTGAGGATTTTTGTCCTAACTTCAGATAATCCTGCTCTTTTTAGATGATGTACGTCCAACGATATAAGGACTAAATAAAAAAGAGCTGACCCAGTAGGGTCAGCTCCCGGTGTACCAAGTTAGACACTCTCGGAAATGTTTACCGCCATAAACATCCGAGCCAATCGCCCTCTTTTGCTGTGTTGGCAAAGAGGAGCGTTACCTTGCCCTTTCTTGACTTTCTTATTGTATACGCCATTTGGCGTAAGGTCAAATGCAACAATCTGCCGTATAAAAAAGGAGGCAGTAATGCTTTTTTTGAAACGATTGATCGACATCACCGTCTCGGCTATGGCACTTATTCTACTCTTCCCTCTCCTGGTTCTGATCGCCCTTTTGATTCGTCTCACGTCGCCTGGCCCAGCTATCTTTTGCCAGCACCGTCTCGGCAAAAATGGGCTGCCCTTTACCCTGTATAAATATCGAACCATGTATGTCGGAACCCCGCCGCTTCGCGCCAGGGATGGCAGCAATATTATTCAAGCGGACGATCCCCGAATTACACCGCTGGGTAGCCGTCTGCGACAATATAGCCTGGATGAATTGCCCCAACTTTTTAATGTGCTTAAGGGGGATATGAGTCTGATCGGTCCCAGACCAGATGAGACCACCCATATTTTTCAGTATAGTAGCGAGGATATCAAGAAACTAAAGGTCAAGCCCGGCCTGACCGGTATGGCCGTCATCAAAGGGCGTAACGCTATTCCTTGGAAAGAACGTATTCGTTGGGATGTTTGGTATGTAGATCATCTTTCGCCAGCCTTAGATACAGAGATTTTTCTGATGACTATTCCGGTACTTCTTTTTGGTCAGGATGTATACACGGTGAATGCACTGATTGGGAACGTGAAACAAAATTCATAATAAGGAGACTGACGAACCATGACGTCGATAAAACCGGAAAGAGTCGTATCACAACCGTCCGGTGTGATAGCCGAACGCCCACCGCTGGTGTCCCCTCGAGATCTGGAGTATGTTTTAGCCTCCGGCTTGATGCTGAGTCTACGATTTGTGCCGCTGTCCAAACGGCTCCAGATCATCGAAAGCTTGAGCCATTTTGTAGGCCGAGTGTGGCATCTTACCAATCTGAACAACGTCCGGCGTATTCGCTACAATCTTCAACACCTATTCGGCAGTACCCTATCCTCAACTGAAATTGAACAACACATCCGAGGCGTCTTGACCTTGACCGCCTGGAATTCAATGATTGTCGATCTGTTGCCCTCTCTTGATGATGAGCAGGCTAAAACGTTGTTGCCCCTCGACGGGCTACACCATATCGCCGAGCGTCAAGCTCAGGGCAAGCCGATTTTACTATTGGGCGCTCACGTCGGGGTGTTTGCCTATGCTATCGCTGCCGTTTTGTATGCCCACGGCTATGACCTATGTGAAGTTGGTTTTGGCGGACAGCCCAAAGTGGGGAGCAGCCTGCTTTATCAGAAGCTCTACTGGCCCCGCGTCGCCGCTGTAAGGCAACGGTTCCAGGTGTTCGATCCACACAATGGCCCCCAGCGCATCCTACTCGACACTTTCAAAAGAGGACATATTGTCTACCTGTTGCCGGATGAATACACAATTTTACAGCCGGAACAAGAGCCACCCCCCAATCTGGCCGCCATTAATTTTTTGGGCGGCATCGTATATCTTGAAACGGGTGGATTGCGGCTGGCCAAGCGAATGGATGCGGAAATCATTACGGCTCTGCCCCGGCAGGAGAATGGTCGGCAACGAATTTATTTTGAACCGTTGGGTTATGCGACGGATGGTTTTACCCTACCGGACCTTACCCAAGATTTGAGTTGTTTTATGGCTTTGGTAGAGACCCGCATCCAAGAACAGCCCTTTCTCTGGCGTGATTTGCGGCGAGATGATCTATTCCAACGACTGCATAGAAAAATTAATCGATCCTAAACATGAAACCAACGACCACCCATGCCACAGCAACTCGTGTTGCTAAAAATACCATCGCCCAGATTGCGGCCTTGGCCTCAACAATTGTCTCCAAATTGTTGATTACCATCATCATCGCCCGCCTCTTTGGGCCTGAGCGCGTCGGCCATTTCGCTTTCGTGATGACGTTTACCTTGCTCTTCACCTTCCTGGCCAGTGCCGGGGTGACGGTGGCCCTCATTCGAGAAGTGGCGATCCACCGAGAACAGGTTGACCGTTACACCGGCAACGCCTTGAGCCTGGTCATTCTGAGCAGTCTATGTACCCTGCCGCTGATGTATGGTGTCATAATTTTGATGGGGGAAGCGGCTGACATTCGCCAGGCCATTCTCTTAACCGGCCTGGCTCTTGCATTTGATAGTCTGGCTCAGGTGTTTAACGGGGTGTTCGGTGGTGTTGAACGCATGGAGTTGGGAGCGCTCATCATCATCGTTCAGGAAGCAGCCTATTTTGTCATCGGCGGGTGTGTCCTGTGGCTGGAATTACCCTTTTTGTGGCTGTTCGTTGCCTATGTTCCTTCGAGATTGATGGGTGTCGTGGTGGGCTTTATCCTCTATCGACGACTTTTCAGTCGTTGGCCCCGCCTCCGGTTTGACAAACAGTTTATAAAAAGTTTGGCCCGTACCTCGTTCCCTTTTGCCATCAATATGGCTTTAGGGCCGGTTTACGTCCAAATTGATATTGTCATGCTGACTTTTTACCAAAGTCGAGCGGCGATTGGCATCTATGAAGCGGCTGCCGGTCTCTTCTATCGTTTCAATGTGTTCGCCCGCATGGTAAATAATGCTCTGATGCCGCTGATGGCCCGTGAATTCGAGTATAACCCCGCTCAGGCTCGGCTCTATTTGGGAGCGGCCACCAAATACCAGGTCGCCTTTGGCATTCCCCTAACCGTCTGGTGCGTTGGCCTGGCCGGTTGGCTTATCCATCTTTTGTATGGTCCCGGCTTCGAGATTTCGGCCCTAATTTTCAGTCTGTTGAGTACGGCCATCATCCTCAGATTCTTGAACAATGTTCTGGCCACTGCTCTGACGGCTATCGGCTTCCAAAATTATCGCTCCACCGCCGTAGCCCTGGCCGCGCTGTTTAACATTGGCGGCAATCTATATGCTCTGCCTCGTTATGGTATCTGGGGTGCAGCCGGTATGAGTTTACTGACCGAAATCCTTTTCTTCACCACCCTTTACTATTGGCTCGATCAGCGGATGTCTCAACCGCTGGCTTCAGCCGGTTGGCTGAAACTGGCCGGGGCAGGGTGGGTTATGGCTACGGTTTTTTGGCTGGGGCGATCTTTGCCGGTGATGGCCGTCATTGGTCTGAGCGGCCTGGCTTACCTGGCGGCTTTAATCGGACTGCACGTTTTTTCAACAACTGAACTCAATTTTATGCTACGGACGGTCCGGCTTCATCGGTTTGCCCCGTCCTGTGTTCAAAATTTAATCTTGTGAGGCTTTATCAATAATATGTTTGTGTATTCTGAGTGGGTGAAACCCGACACCTAAAAGGAGTAAGTAATCTAATGATCCGACAAAATGACAAACCTCGTGTCTGTGCGATTGGTCTTGATGGCGCAACCTTCGATTTGGTTCAACCGTGGGTGGAGCAAGGGCATCTGCCGACGTTGGGCCGGTTGATGGCTGAAGGGAGTTGGGGCATGTTACGCTCGGTTATCCCCCCCTTGACGATGCCTGCCTGGGCCTCATTTTTGACGGGGCAGACGCCAGGACGGCACGGCCTCTATGGATTTTTACGACGCCATCCCGATAGCTATGCCTTAACACCATTTAATGCCAGCTATCTCCGAGCGGAAACCATTGGCGCCTGGCTCACTCGTCACGATAAACGGGTGGCTCTGGTCAATATTCCGGCCATGTATCCGCCCCGCCCCATCAACGGTTTCATGGTGACCGGTCTGGAAACGCCCAGTCGTCAGGTAACGTTTACCTACCCTGATACACTGGGCGAGACTCTGGTCGAGCGTTTCGATTACGAAATCGAACAACCTGAAAAGTATGAGCCGGGCCGGGAAGCCTCTTTTCAAGCTGCCGTCAATCGGGTAGAGGCCAAGCGGCTCCAGGCGGTGTTATGGTTGCTGGAGCAGGAGGATTGGGATTTGTTTGCCACCGTCTTTCGCGGGACCGACGTCTTGGCCCACGCCTTCTGGCGTTTTATGGATCCGACCCATCCGGCCCACGACCCGGCTTTGGCGGAACGTTACGGCGATGTTCTGCGGCAGCATTATCAAATAATGGATGCGGCGCTGGCCACCATTGAAGAGCATCTCCCGCCAAATACAACACTGATGTTGATGTCCGACCACGGCTTCGGCCCGATGCACCGGGATGTTTATTTGGATAATGTTCTGCTGCAACACGGCTTGATTCAACTAAAACATTCCCCCCTAGCTCGGCTGCGCTATGGTCTGTTCAGGCTGGGAGTCACCCCCCACAACATCTTAAATCTGCTGCAAACCCTCCGCTTGCAAAATATCATCCGTGGCCTGTTGCCTCATAAAGCGCGGGCCGCGGCCCGAGGCGGTATCTCCCTCCAAAACAGCGTCGATTGGTCCCACACCAAAGTCTATCCTCTGGGTGGGGGAGGACAGTTGTGCATCAACCTCAAAGGACGAGAACCGGCGGGGGTCGTAGAGTCGGGCCGAGAGTACGACCAGGTCTGTGACCAAATCGAGACCCACCTCTTGAACCTGCGTGATCCTGACACCGGTCTACCGATTGTAGAGCGGGTGTGGCGGCGGGAGGAAATTTATGGCGCTGATTACGTCGAAGATATGCCTGATCTTTATATCGAATGGAAAAATGACAGTTACACCGATATTGGAGGCGTCGGCTTCAGCCACGGCCTGATGTCTCCCCCCTTACGAGGCCGTTCGGGCGGGCATACGATGCGCGGTATTTTTCTGATGCGTGGCCCTGGTATCAAACAGGGACAGATTATCACCGGGACAAACCTGTATGATCTGGCTCCAACTATTATGCACCATCTGGGACTACCCATTCCACAAGGACTTGCCGGGCAAGCTCTGCTTGATATTTATGACGAGACAGAGCAACAGCCCGTCACTTACGACAAGACAGAAGCTCGGCAGCCGACTGCCGAAACTTACGTCTTCTCGGAGAGCGAGCAAAATATCATTGAGAAACGATTGCACGATTTAGGGTACATTTAGGACACATCTCATGAGCATGAATGTCCGTCAAAATTCAGCCAGCGACATCTTCATCTCAATCATCGGGCTATGCTTCATTGTCATAGCGGTGATGATGAGCAGCGCTTTGGCCGGTTTGAGCGTCGCCGTTCTGGCTCCCAAGTTAGGGAACCAGACCTGGTTGCTTTTGGCAGCCTTGCTGATGGCCATACCGGGTATCGTTTTTTGCTGGGCCAAGTTCGACAGCGCCGTTTTTATAGCCTTCCTCCTGTCCAGTGTGGTTCGCGTGGAACCGGCCCCCTTTGATGTGCTGATCGTTCTATTGCTTGGAGTCGGTCTTTTCAATGGAAAGTTATCGACCAGCACGTTGGGCGGATCATCCTTCATTCATGCCACAATTTGGCTGTTTATCCTAAGTCACTTTATCCCTCTCCGGGGAGGATTGCTCTTCATTTTTATCTCACTGTATATGTTGATATTGATGTACTTTTTCAAGATGTATGTTACCTCTGAACATAGAATGCGTGTTCTCGTCACCGGCTATTGGAGTGCGGCTCTCATCGTGACCCTGAGCGTAATGCTCGGCCTGGTTGGTTGGGGTAGCGACCTGACCTGGTATGCACAGGGGACCCGGGCGCAAGGCTTTTTCAAAGATCCCAACGTCTTTAGTACTTTTCTGATCCCCATTCTGCTCATCACCTTCGATGAAATCATCGACCCGGCTTTGCTGCGTTGGCCGGTTTGGATCAAATGGGGCAGCTTGTTGCTCTTCGCCGCCGGTATCTTCTTTGCCTACTCGCGGGCGGCTTGGGGCAATGTCGGGTTAGCCTTACTCATCTATGGCGGTCTCAAACTATTGAAAGGACACCACACGGCTCGTCTCCTGACTACATTCTCTCTGGCTGCTCTGTTCAGTGTGCTGACCATTGTGACCATTCTAACTCTGCGGCCCGATATGCTCCATATATTCCGTTGGCGAACGCAGGCAGTACAAACTTACGACATCGACCGCTTTGCCCGACACGAGGAGGGGCTGATCTTAGCTATGCAGTCACCTCTCGGCATCGGCCCCAATCGCTTTCCCGGAGCACACCAACTTTACGTCAAAACTCTGGTCGAGCAGGGCGTTTTGGGCCTTGTGTCTCTGTTAGCCTTACTAATGCCGCTCACTTTTCTGCTGTTACGAGCCGCATGGCGAGAGAGAGAGAAAGTTTGGGGGGTGTCTCCTGTTGTCCTGTTCGCTGTCCTTGTGGGGCTACTGGTGAACAGCATGGTCATCGACACCATTCACTGGCGACACTTTTTTCTGATTTTGGCGTTAGGCTGGGTGGTCACAACCTCCAAACGGGAACATAAAACCGAGGAAACTGATGAAACTCAAAGAGTCACTACAAAAACTATTGAAACATTATCAGGCCAGCCGGCCACCGGCCTTGCGACTGATTCCGGCTGATCGCGCTGATGATTATTTGCATGCTTATCTTGAAAAATCGCTCGACCAGGGAGGTTATCTGGTGCAAAGCGACCACGGGGCAGCCCTTATTCAACACCTCCCCTTTGACTCGGACTGTTTTGGCCTGGAAATGGCCCGTGTTGATTGGTTTTGGGCAGAACCAGGGACGGCTTCTGTCTTGATCGACCAGATTTTGAGCGCTGCGCTCAACCAAAACATTCAACATCTTATGATACGGGTGGAAGCCAACCAGCTTGAACTGGTCAAAGCCTGGCAGTCTCACGGTTTCTATCTGGCCGATACCCAGGCCACGCTAACACACAATTACCTAACCACCCCTCCGCTACCCACAACAAACGGGTGGCGCAGCGGTCAGATAGACCGGTTCAAGACGGACCATCTGCCCGCAATTAAAGCTTTGAGCCGGGATGCCTACCGTCAGAGCCGTTTCTATGCTGATCCCGCTTTGAGCCACAGTGGCGCGGATCACTTGCACATGCGTTGGGCCGAAAATAATTGTCGGGGACGGGCCGATAGTACCTGGGTCGCTCATCAAAATGGTCAGGTCTTCGGCTATCTGAGCTGCCTTTACTCAGCTTCCCAGGCTGAATTTGGCTTACCGGCCCAAGCCCACATCGACCTGGTGGCCGTTGACGCTACGGTTCGGGGCGACGGTATCGGTTCTCGGCTGATCGCAATGGCCTTAGCACATTATTGGGACCAGGCTAACCTGATGACTGTCGGTACCCAGGGCTATAACTACTCGGCCCTCAGAGCCTATATCAAACTTGGTTTTATTTTAGACCGATTGCAGTTTTCGCTTCATGGTGTACTCGGTGTACTCAATGGCGACCATCAAAAGGAGAGAGTCTCGTGAGGATGAATACGCTTCGATCTGAGGCATTGACTGCTATGCCTGTCTCAAAGACGGCAGGGCCGGACAGCTTGCCCACGTTACGGGGACGTTCGGTGCTGCAAGCCCTGGCCGGACAAGAGTGGGGGGGAGGATCGGTCGTGGTTCGCTCCATTGTCAAACGGCTCGTGGCGGAAGGCTGTCGGGTGACAGTGCTTTGTTCGCCTGATGCTCAAACGGTGGCTGAATTTGCCGAAACCGGTGCAGAGCTTATCCATTCTACCTATTGGCGGCGCAACGTCAGCCCACTCAACGATTTACGGTTCCTGTTTGAGCTATTTAATCTATGTCACCGACGACAGTTCGATATTGTTCACACCCATACCTCTAAAACCGGCATCGTCGGTCGTCTGGCGGCCAGATTAGCGGGGACACCGCTAATCATCCACACCATTCACGGCTTCAGTTTCCACGAATTCTCCAGGGGTGTCGGGCCGTGCGTTTATCTAACGTTGGAACAAATCGCGGGCCACTTTGCCGATTTGTTGATTTCGGTTAACCGGGAAGACAAAGAAACGGCCCTCGCTCGTTACATCATTCCCCCGGAGCGTATTGTGACCATTCTGAATGGTATCGACCCCCAACCCCTAACCCCCATCCAACCGGCTCCGTTACGCGAGATGTTGGGGCTACCGCCGGAAACTATCCTGATTGGTAGTGTGGGCCGCCTGGCGCCTCAGAAGGGATATACCGACCTGTTGCAGGCCGCCGTCTTCATCGTCACCCATACGCCCCACGCCCATATTCTTATCGTTGGCGATGGTCCCCAGCGCGTCGAGCTGGAAAGCCTGGCCGATGCCTTGCATGTGTCCTCCAATTGCCACTTTTTGGGGTTTCGAGCCGATGTGTCGCAGGTCTTGGCCGCGTTTGACATCTACGTGTCTACCTCATTGTGGGAGGGGCTGTCAATTTCGCTGTTGGAGGCCCTGGCTGCCGGAAAACCGATCATTGCGACTGATATTAAAGGGAATCGGGAAACGATCCACGATGGGCAGAATGGCTTGCTTGTTCCCCCAACCAATCCCGGCGCTTTAGCCGAGGCCATTGTCAAACTGGTAAAGGACCCCACCCAATGCCGACGATTAGCCCGGCGGGCCAGACAGAGTGCCGAAATAGAATTTAGCGAGGAGCGGATGACCACGGAAATTGTCGATGTTTATCGGCATAGTTTGATGACAAAGGTGTAGCCGATGGCATTGAAAGATTATCTCATTATCTTCAAACGCTGGTTATGGCTCATGATTCTGGCGTTGCTGGCCAGCGTCGGGGCCAGTCTGTTTGGGCTGCATGCCCTAAAGCAGGTTCCTGTTTATGAAGCCACGGCGATTGTGGCTATCGGGGGGCGTGATTTATCGCTCAATCAGGATGTTCAATTATTGAGCCTCAGCCGGGAGATTGCCCCAACCTATATTGAGATGGCGACACTATTGCCGGTCACTCAGGCCGTTGTCGATAACCTGGGGCTACCATACCCCCCCGAACAACTACGTGAGACGTTACAGATAACAACGATTCCCAACACCCCTTTTATCGCTATCAGAGCGACCGCCCCAAACGGTCCCTTAGCCGCTAACATCGCCAACGAAGTGGCTCGACAACTCTCGATCCAAAGCCCCATCCGGTCCCGAGATTTTGTCCGGGTAGTTGAACCGGCCACGTTGTCTAAAGGGGAAAGTTTAGAACCTTATACAGCCGTATTGCTGGCCGCTTTCTTGGGAGGATTTATAGCCCTTGGCTTCATCTTTATGTTTGAATATTTTAACAAACGTGTCCGTTCAGCGAGGGATTTGTCCGGTAAGCTCGATCTGCCTATTGTCGAACTGCCCCAATCCAAAAGGAGTATATGGTTCCGTTTGTTGTCCAGACAAAGTGTGGTGGAGAGGGATTGGCTAGTTTGGTGGCGCGTTGTGGAAATATGTCAACAAGCCTGGAAAAAACAGCCTCCGCATCATCTCTTGGTCACCGGCATCGAAACCGCCGGAGCGTGTGATTACGTCGCGGCCAATCTGGTCAATGCGTGGGCGCAGCTTGGCCAGAAAGCGGTTGTGATAAAAATCAATTCGGACATCATCATTCCTTACCTGAAAAGGACCAAAGAGTCCGTTAAACAAGTTAGCGGCGCAGGGTCTCACTTCAACACTCCCCAGAGTTTATCGCCATCTCCCCCTTATGATCCGCAACCGAACCTCGCTGACCTCAATTCAAATAACGGATCGAGTATTGACGCTGATGTTTTGATTTATGAGGGACAGGACCTCTTGTCCACACCCCAGTCATCACTATTGGCCCGACAGATGAAAGGGACACTGTTGGTTGTGCGGCGAGGGCAGACCGGCAAGCAAGCCGTTCTGGAGGCTGTAGAGACACTCTACCTACTTGGCGGCCCGGCTCTGGCTATTTTAATTTGTTAAAAATGTTGTTACTACTGCGAAAGGATGTAAATTATGACAAGGCAGAGATTCAACATTAGAAAAATATGTTTGACCCTGGTAATGAGCGTAGTATTGCTGTTCATTGTGTTCGGATCGTTGGTTACAAGCCAAATCGCAGCCTCTTTTTTAGCCACCTCACAAGCAGCCCTGCCCCCCTATCATCCGCCCACCCATTACGGCACCTTCTATCTCTACATCGGTAATTCTCCCGGTCTTTGGGACGAGGATTATCGAACGGATATGCGGGCTGTCTTACAACAGGCCCAAGCGCTTAGCTTGACAACCATTGTTCAGGGCTTCCCCAATATCCTGGCTGATGACAACCGTGAAAATGATTGGCTTATTTTTTTAGATGAAGCCGAATCGTTGGAGATAAAGGTAGTTGCTCATTTGATCCTGGGCGGCGATAATGAAGAGCCATGTATATACAATTCTTCCACCGAGCAATTTGACTGTTCCGCCCTCAAACATTTCCTTGATGTTGTCGGTCATCACCCTGCCCTGATTGGTTATGTCGGGTCACACGAGCCACTACAAGAATTTGATAGCGATCAGTTGCGAAATCTCTATACAGATATGAAAACCTATGCCCCCAATCTGTTGCTGGCAAATTATATGTCTGACATCTACTGGTTTGAACAAAATTCCCACTTGTTCCCTAATCGCACCTTCAGTGACGGTATTTGTGACATTTGTATGATTTGGTATTACCCGTTTCGCTATATTGAGGGAGCGCCGGTTTTTGAAACCACCGAGGTCGATAACCTGTTAATGAACAATATTCCGTTGATAAAACAGCGGGACCCGGATGCCCAAATCTGGTTTTTAGGACAGACATTCGCCTATGACGATCATCCCCGGCAGTTGCGAATGCCAACCCCCGTCGAAATGGCCGACCTGTACCCGTTCGTGATGCAACATCCGGTTGACGGCTTTCTATGGTATGCCTGGCGACACGGCACCTATGATCTCAACTTGGGCGATCCCTCTGCCGACGAACAGCAAGATATATTGAATGATATTTCTGATGAATTTCTGTTGACCACCGACCTTGTCCTTCAACAACAGTTTATAGCGCTCAAAGACGAGATTCTACCGGACGATGTCCTGACCTACACCTTGACCTACACCAATAATGGGCCAGAGAAAGCCAGTGGAGTTTCTCTCCAAACGCACATTCCTGACCTCTTCTATGACGCACAGGCTCTGGGTACAAGCGGCCCAACTATCACCCGAATCGCGGGGACGACCTATACCTGGCAAATAGGTCATATGGAGCCACGGGAAAGTGGCATGGTAACGCTAACCATCAAAATCACCACTAATCTGGAAGATCGATTAACAACCACTACGGTGGCCACTATCTCTAGCAGTACGATAGATACAAATTTGTCAAATAATTGGGATGCGACTGAATTGGTGATGGGTTACTACCATGTGTATCTGCCCATCTTGTTGAAAAATAGTTAAGCGGTTTTAAGAAGTGGTGCGAAAGGATAGAGTCATGGTCACACGAGTAAAGAGTTCTGAGAGTAGAGATAGACCGGTTCGCAAAAAAGTTTTACCCTTTTGCCGGCCGGATATTCAAGAAGTGGATATCGCTGAAGTAGTGGATACGCTACAGTCGGGCTGGATCACAACCGGCCCCAAAACCAAACTATTCGAGCAAGAGTTTGCCGACTATGTGGGGGCACGCTACGCCATCGCTGTGAATTCCTGTACCGGGGGCTTGCATGTCGCGCTGGCAGCCGCCGGTATTGGTACCGGCGATGAAGTCATCGTCCCAACCACCACCTTTTGTGCGACAGCAAACGTTGTTATCCATCGCGGAGCCAAGCCCGTTTTGGTTGATGTTGAGCCGGACACCTTGAATATAAGTCCCAGAGCCGCTAAATTGGCGCTAACCCCTCGAACCAAGGCGATTATTCCGGTGCATCTATATGGTCATCCGGTTGCTATGGACAAAATTCAGACATTAGCGTTGGCCTATGATTTGCTGGTAATCGAGGATGCAGCTCATGCGGTTGGCGCTGAATGGGGCGAGCAACGAATCGGCTCCTTCAGCCCAGCCACCGTTTTTAGTTTCTACGCCATCAAAAACCTGACGACCGCCGAAGGGGGCATGATTACCACGAATGATGAAGAGTACGCTGCCCGAATGCGTCCTTGGACCTTACATGGTATCGACCACGATGCCTGGAAGCGATACGCTTCTGATAGTCCCTGGTATTACGAAGTAACATTGCCCGGCTTCAAATACAATATGATGGATATTCAGGCAGCCATCGGTCTCCACCAACTCAAGCGGCTTGAATGGATCACCCAGCGTCGTACCGACATTGCGGCCCAATACAACGCCGCTTTTGCCGAAATGCCCGAAATCGAAATACCAAGCGTCCGGACCAACATTCGCCACGCCTGGCATATTTATGCCATTCGCTTGAACCCGGAATGGTTAACGATTAACCGCGACGAATTCATTCACCAGTTACGCCAGGAGAACATTGCCACCTCCGTTCATTTCATCCCCCTCCATCGCCAGCCCTACTATCGAGATACTTTTCACCTCAAGCCCGCCGATTTCCCCGTCGCCGATGACAGCTATCAGCGGACTATCTCCCTTCCACTTTATCCGCTTATGACCGACCAAGACATTCAAGATGTCGTCGGGGCAGTTTGTAAAATTATTAGGCATCATCGAGTTTTCTAACTGGGAGGTTAAATGATGTGGCGAAAGGAAAACATTCTTCGAATAGTCGGTGACTTGCTGCTTGTTGAAATAGCGGCCATCGTCGCGGTCATCCTGATCTATTCGTTCATTGGCAGTGGGGTGCCGGAAGCCAATCTATCGGCTGCAATTGTGGCCCATCTGAACTATCTGGGGCTGTTAGCGATCATCTCGTCGCCGGTCATGTATGCCAACGGCGTCTACACCCACGGGCGGACTTACACTAAACGTTACAAATTCAGAAATATCTTTTTGGCTGTTACATGGGTTTATCTACTGGTTGGGTTTGCTATTTATGGAATAGGTATTGGGCCGGCCTTCCCGTGGGTTGTTCTCTTAAGTGGCTGGATCGTTAGCATCATCTTGCTAGTCGGCGCACGAGCGACTGATACGGTGCGAGCCAATGGCCTGATCGCTTTGTTTCCCAATACCCATCCTGAACTGGAGGAGCGGTCAGTCCCAACAAATCCTCAGCATATTTTAGTCTTGGGCGGGGCGGGCTATATAGGATCAATGTTGGTTCATCAGTTGTTAAAGCAAGGTTATCGAGTCAGGGTTATCGATAAACTTCTCTTCGGAGACACATCGCTGGCTGACCTGAATGATAATTCCAATTTAGAGTTAATTGTTAAAGATTTTCGACATGTGGGGGTGATCGCCAAAGCCGTTCAGGGCATCGATACTATCATCCACCTGGCGGCGATTGTCGGCGACCCGGCTTGCGCGATTGATGAGGAATTGAGCTACCAGGTCAACCTGCACGCCACCAAAATGATAGCCGAAGTGGCCAAAGTAAATGGAGTTCGGCGCTATATCTTTGCCTCAACCTGTAGTGTGTATGGCGCCGGCGATAACATTCTCAATGAACAATCGGCGTTGGCCCCTCTCTCGACCTATGCTAAAACAAAAATCGACGCGGAGAAAATATTACTCCGTTTACGAGATGCCACCTTTGCCCCGGTCATCCTGCGCCTGGCAACCGTTTATGGCCTTTCCTACCGGCCTCGCTTTGATTTGGTAGTCAATTTGTTAGCGGCCAAAGCAACTCGTGACCGGCAAATCACCATTTTTGGTGGGGATCAGTGGCGACCCTTTATTCACGTTCAAGATGTAGCTAGGGCGATGATCAAAGTTCTGGAAGCGCCGGATGTGGTGGTCAGTGGGCAAACATTCAATGTGGGATCGGATGAACAGAATTACACCATTTCCCAGGTGGGACAGATTATCAAGCGCCTCATCCCTGAAGCTGATTTGATCGAGTCGGGAGGGGATACGGATCAGCGTAATTATCGCGTGTCGTTCGCCAAAATTCGCCATACGCTCAATTTTGGCCCCACCACAAGCATCGAAGACGGGGTGCGGGAGATTCAGGCTGCCCTCAAGCAAGGGCAAATTACGGATTACCAAGATGAATTTTATAGCAACTACAAATCGCTTCAACATTGGTATGAAATGCCCAGGGTGGATGCCGACCACGTTGAAAGTTTAGCGTTGCCCCATCATCTTGTGCAACTCAATGGCCTGCATATGGGGCAGGGAATCCAAATCAGGTTTGTCAATATTCGTCCCGGCCAACATCTTCGGGAGACGCTCTCAAACGGTAACGGTTCCCCTAACATTTACTACCTATTCAGCCAGCAAGAGTGGCCGAATTTACAACTCTTCCTGACCCAAAACCTGATATTGATTGAAGAAGGTCAATATGAGGACGCCATCCGGCAACTCCGCTATTTATTACAGAGGATTGAAGATCATGATCTGGCCCATTTACTCGAACAAAGTCAGCTCGCAAACAGAGAATATGACTTTAGTTGAGGTCTCACGGGGTATCGGTCGAGACGCTCTGAAGTTTCTGCTGCCGCTCCTGGTTGCTCTGGTGGCGGTTAGCTGGTTGTTGAACGCTCTCCCGGCCCCCCTTGCCCAGGCTGATACAAATATTTTGTACGTTTCACCACAGGGTAATGATGTTAATGATTGTCGTAGCCGGGAGACGATGTGTCGTACTCCGCAGACAGCCCTGACCAGGGCTGCCGATGGAGAGATGATCCAAGTAGCACAGGGGGTCTATACGATGGCGACCGGCACGGTCGCCTACATCACTAAGTCGGTCACGATCCAGGGCGGCTGGAACGAGGATTTCAGCCAACGTAATGCGGAAACTTTTCCGACGCGCCTCGATGGTCAAGGGCTAGGAGCCACGGTTATCATCAAAGGGGCCGCTCCCTACTTGACCATTGCCCCCACGGTCGAGGGCTTTACCATTACCGGCGGCAATGGAACCGGTGTATCAGGATGTACCGCCCCGGACGCCACCGGCTGTGGCGGCGGAGTCTTTAGCCGTAATGCCACGCCCCGGCTGTTGAACAATCTCATTGTTGATAATATGGCCACCACCACAAGTGGCAAGGGATATGGCGGCGGCGTTTATATCGAAGGTATCCAGCCGGGGACGCTCCTCAGCGGCAATCAAGTTATCAGCAACGTCGCGGCCATTTCCAGCACGACGGCTATTACCGGCTTTGGTGGGGGCATTGCTCTCTACTTTATCGAAGCCACGATTGACCAGAATGTCATCGCCTACAACCTGGCCAGCGACCATAACGGCTGGGGGTATGGCGGCGGGCTGTATCTGTTGCGTAGTCCGGCTACCCTCAGCCACAACCAGGTCCTTAGCAATACCGCCGGTCTCAACAATCGGGGGCTTGGCGGCGGGATTAGTCTCTATCAATGCCGTCCCGATCCTTACGGCTGCAACGGGAACTTGATTCAGGACAATCTTTTTCAAGGGAATATTGCCAGCGTCGGCAATTTTGGTCAGGGGGGCGGCATCCAGCTTGGTAATACGACGGTATTCATCCGGGATAATACGTTGCGGAACAATGTCGCCTCCCTGAGTGAGGACCAACAGGGGGATGGCGGGGCGGTCTTTGGCCTGACCGGTGATTGGACACTCCGCAACAACCAGGTCATCGAAAACATTGCCAGCACCGGACAGCGGGGGTTTGGCGGCGGCTTTCAATTCGAGTATGGCCAAATCACGGTTGAGGGCAATACATTCAACGGCAACGTCGCCAACGCCGCTCTTCAGCCCATCCCCGGCATCCCCAGCGAACAAATTATCGGCTACGGCGGGGCCGTAAACGTCCGGGGCTGCGTTGGTGCCTGTTTAATGAAAGGCAATACCGTCAGCAACAACACGGCCAGCCAGCGATTTTCCGGGTATGGAGGTGGGATCAGTGTTCGTTTTGAGCCAATCACCCTCGACAGTAATCTCATCATCGACAACAGGACGACCGGGGAAGGGGACTATCTTGGCTGGGGCGGCGGCGTGCGCGTCGATCGAACCAAGATGGTAACCCTGACCAACAATATCATCGCCGGCAATTATGCCCGTTCCAGTTGTGGCGGCGTGCATATCTGGGGAACGGACGACGGGCCGGTATTTGCCCAACTGGCCCACAATACCATTGTCAACAACAACAGCGGCCCCCACCAGTGGGCCAAAGTCGGCGTCTATATCTACGGGCACGTGACGGCCTTCCTGCAAAATAATATCTTGGCCGGTCACAGTTACGCTCTCTACGCCAACGAATTTGAAGGAAATCCGCCTCAGATCACAGCCACTTATAACCTTTACCACGACAACAGCATGGCCGACACATTTGGCGAGATGATCAACGAGTCGATGACCCAGGCCCCGCCGGGATTCGTTGATGCCGCTCACCACAATTACCATCTCCGTGAAGACTCGGCCGCCTATCGAGCCGGTCAGGCCACCTTTGTCAAATATGATTTTGAAGGAGACCGCCGCCCATCTCTGGGCTATGTGGATATTGGGGCCGATGAACTTCATCCTGTTTCGGAGATTTATCTGCCACTTATCGTCCGAAACTGATAGAAAGATAAAAGGGGTCTTGACCAACTCAAAAAGGAAGCCACTATGAAATGGTTATATTTTATCATCGGCGGAGTGACGATTACCCTTATTCTGGGGCTTGTCTCCGGTCAGGCGTCACCATTACCAGAGTCAGAGCCGGTCGCCCCGCCATCTCTGCCCACACCCCCGGCTACCCTGGCCCCTTTCTGCGGTATGCAATTTGTAAGCAATCCGGCCGACTATCCGACAATGACCGATTTAGGGGTAACTATCCTCCTGACCACCTTTCCGCACGATGGCACCCCGGCTGACTGGCAAGCCCATCTGGATCAATTGCAAGCCCACAACTTGCAGGCGTTGGCCGTGCAATGGCCGCAGGGCTGGCGCTGGCAGGATGGCGCTTGGCAGATCGACGAGCAGGCCACCCTGTTTTTACAAACGGTGGCCGACCATCCAGCCACATTTGCCGTCTTTGGGCTACAGGAGCCATATTGGCGCGGTTGCCGCGAGTGCGGTTTGACGACAGCGCAACAGCAACAACTGTATCGGCACCTCAAGGCCATTGCCGACGTGCCCCTCTATTTTGAAATCGGTGATGTGGCCTTCTGGGCCAACGAAGGGGCCGAAACAACCCTGAGGGATGGCGTTTGTGACTATTGTGGTGTCTGGTTTTACCCGGCCTGGGCCGATGGTTCTTACCAACGACAGCCATTCATCGATCACGTAGATGGCAACATCAGAGCCATGCGCCACCACGCCCCCCACTCGAAACTGGTCTGGCTGTTGCAGGTCTTCGCTCAGGAAGATTATCGCCGGATGCCGACAGATGCCGAGATCCAGGATATGGGGGCGATTGTCGCCGCCCGGGATGTAGACGGCATTTTTTGGTATGTCTGGCAATTTGGGCCGTTATACAGTGATTTTCTGGCAAATCATCCCGAACTTTTTCCGGCGGTGCAACAGATGCCCTTCTGTAGGCCCAATACCAATTTTATGGGGGATAAAGCTTATGAATGATAACTTCGAGGAAAACCATAAACCCAGTTTTTCTAAAAAAGCGGACCATCACTGCCCTCGACGACATCAACCGGGGGCTGTCAAACCTCACGTCGTCGGTTACATCGCCCTGGGGCTGGCCTCGCTGTTGTGGTTACTCTTCCGCAGCGGCCCCAAACCACGCCGCCTGGCCTATCCTTGCCAACAAGCGGCCCTGGCAACGACGGTTAGCTTTGTGGCCTACCTCGCCGCCGTATCCGGAGTCACGTTTCTGTATCGTCACCTTCGCCAACAGATTACAGTCAACCGCCTGCTCCTGTTCATCCTCGGCCTCAGTTTGACGCTTTTTATCCAGGCCGAGATCACCGCCCCGGCTCAGGTCATTTGGGCCAGCCCCAACCTGCCGGCCTGGAGCCATCCGGAGGCAATATCGGACCTATTCGCCGTTAACAATGTACCGGTTCCCACAGCCAGCCTGGACGGGGGCACTATTCCGGCGGGCTTGTCCCCTGCCGAAGCGTTGAGCGATACCGGCGTCGAGGCGCTCATCAATTTGATGGCTACCCACGACACCTACTTTTACCAAACGGCAGCCCATCCCCAGGGGCTTATCGGCCCGAATGATGTCGTTATTCTCAAGGTCAACAACCAATGGAACGCCGCCCGTTCCAATCTTTACCAGCGCGGCCATACCAATATCGACGTCGTCAAAGGGCTGATCTGGCGGATCGAGCAACACCCGGCAGGCTTTACCGGCGCGGTGATTGTGGCCGATAATGGCCAAGATTTTGCCGTTTTCGATAACGCCGCCTATAACAACGCCGAAGACCCGCGTCAATCTTACCAGGATACGGTCGATGCTTTTGTCAGTCAGGGGTATGATGTCTGCATTTCCGATTGGGATGATCTTCGGGCCAATTTTGTGGCCGAGTATGACATGGGTGATATGGCTGATGGTTATGTGCTGATTCAGGATGACTCGCCCGGTGTCGATCAGCTTTCCTACCCCAAATTCGGGATCACCTGCGGCCGGCAGAGCCTCCACCTCAGCCTCCGCTACGGCCTGTGGCAGGCGGGGGCGTATGACAATGACCGTCTCAAACTCATCAACCTGCCGGTGTTAAAGGGGCATGGTCTGGCCGGGGCCACGATCTCGGTCAAGAATTTTATGGGCTTTGTCTCCCTGGCAGACATCGGACGACGGTACGGGACGATTCAACAGATGCACGAGAGCTATATGCTCCGCGACTACGGCATGCTGGGGCGACAATTGGCCCTCATCCGCCGGGCTGATCTGAATCTGGTGGATGGGATATGGGTCGCCCCCAGCCAGAGCGGCAACAATGCCAGCCGTGATGATGTGCTGTTGGCCGGTATCGATCCTTTCGCCGTAGATTACTACGCTTCGGCCCACGTCTTGACCCCCCATTTTACCCCCGGCACAGACGCGGCCAATAACGCCGATGCTCGTCATCAGGGAGGCGATTTCCGCACGTTACTGTTGACCAATGAAAACATCGCTCGACGGAAAGGCTTAACCGACGTTATCAATCTCGACGACGACTTCACAGTCGTCCAGGAAGAGGCTCAATTCAATGTGTTTGTAGCTGATGCCTCACAACCCTTACCCATTACCCTGGACTTGACAGCCCAACCCGCGAGGCAGACGATTCAACCGGGTGAAAGCAGTACCTACCAACTGTCGATACATAGTTACGGAGGAGCGACCGGCCCGGTCACGTTGACCGCTGCCCCGCTGCCGCCTGAGGTCAATGTCAGCTTTACGAGCAATCCGGTCACGCCCCCTGCCCTCAGTACCCTGACCGTGACGACCACCCCCTCGGTCACGCCCGGTCTCCAAACCCTGGCCATCAGCGGTGCCTCACCGATCGCCACTGCGACCACGATAGTCGAGCTGATGATCGCCCAACCGGCTACCGACTTCGATCTTACAATTTCCCCAACGCTTTGTATGGTAGAGGTCGGGGAACCGGCGATTTATACCGTGACCGTCAGTAGCCTCAATAGCAACATCCTCGAGCCGGTCGAACTGGCCATAGCAGGCTTACCCCCCTCCCTCACGCCGATATGGAGCCACAATCCGGTCTGGCTCGACAGCATAGCTACCCTGGCGTTGGCCGGCACAGAACAGTTGAATGTAGGCCATTACCCCTTTTCGATAACGGCCATCAGCAATACACAGATGGCTGAAGCAAATGTTGCTCTATTTATCACGGGTAAGTATCAAATTTACCTACCCCTCATATCCAAATAGGAGGCCCCCATGTCATCGCTAACTCTCAGATGGTTAACCCTGACCGGACTGATTCTCTTGTTGGTCATGGGCACGGGCTTGAGTCTCCGCCTCTGGCCCCGGCTGCGAACCTACATCCCCAAACCGGTCATCGACCGACCGCTGCCGACGGACGGTGACTACCGGGACATCATCTTTCTCCATCACTCCACCGGCCGACTGTTGATCGAGCAGGGCCATCTGCGCCAATATTTGACTGATCTGGGCTACCGCTTCTGGGATCACGGCTACAATTTTGAAGGGCTGACCGATCCCGACGGCGCGACCCTGTGGGGCCATTACGCCATTCCCGGCGGTGGGCGGGGCGGCAACACTGATGTCGAGGGGCTGGCCACCCTCTTTGCCCAACCGGTGACCGACCCGCCCAGCAATGCCTTCAGTCGTTTGCTCCAACACGAGGTCATCATCACCAAATCCTGTTTCCCCAACAACGCCCTCAGCAGCGAGGGAATGGTCGCGGCGCACCGGGCCGCCTATCTGCGGATGCGAGACAGCATCGACCACCATCCCGACCGCCTCTTCATTTTGCTGACCACTCCGCCCCTCCACCCGCTGGCCACCACCCCCCAGGAAGCGGCCCGGGCCAGGACCATGGCCGGCTGGCTGACCTCGCCCGACTTCCGGGGCGACCGGCCCAACCTTGCCGTCTTCGATTTTTTCGATCAACTGGCCGATCCGGAGACCCATATGCTGCGGGCTGAGTATCAACTCAGTCCCAACGAGGCCGACTCCCACCCCAACCAAAAGGCCAACCGCATCATTGCCCCCCGTCTGGGCGCTTTTATCGACGAAGCCATCAAAACCTATATCAATGAAACTGAAATCAAAAATGTAGCTAAAGGAGTAACGCCATGACGATTGAGCAACAAATCAAAGATTACATTGCTATGAACTTTTTGTTTAGCGATAACGGCTATGATTATCCTGACGACGCCTCTTTTTTGGAAGAGGGTATCGTCGATTCGACCGGCGTTCTGGAGTTGGTCCTCTTTATCGAGGAGAGTTACGGCCTGTCCGTGGCCGATGCCGATTTGACGCCGGAGAACTTCGACTCAGTCGCCAATCTGGCCGCCTACGTCCGCTCAAAAATGCCGGTTATAGCCGAACTTTGACACATTAGGAGGTACAATCATCATGCTTGTCCAAGATTTTTTACACCGTAGCGCCAGCCGCCACCCCCGCAAAACAGCCCTCGTTTGTGGGCAGACGCGGCTTACCTATGCTGAGATCGAGACCAGGAGCAACCGCCTGGCCCACGCCTTGCGGGATCATGGGCTGGGCCGGGGTGACCGGGTCGTCATCTATCTGCCCAACACCATCGAGGCGGTCATCGGCATCTTCGCCGCCCTCAAGGCCGGGGGCATCTTTGTCCTCATCAACCACACTGTCAAACAGGATAAGTTGGCTTACATCCTCAACAATTGCCAGGCGGTCGCCCTGCTCCTCGATGGCCGCCGGGCCGTGATGAGTGATGAACTGGCTGCCGAGACACCCTCACTCCGCTGCCGGGTCTTCTGTGGGCCGCGTGCCCCGAAGGTCGCCCACCATCGCCCCCAAAGTATCGCTTTTGAGGATAGCCAGGCCATCTATCCCGGCCATGCCCCCGACCCGGTCAACATCGACCTCGACCTGGCCTGCCTGATCTACACCTCCGGCACCACCGGCAGCCCCAAGGGGGTCATGAGCGACCACAGCAACGTGGCCTTCGCCGCCGGGTCGATCATCACCTATCTGGAGAATGTCGAGTCGGACATCATCCTCAATGTGCTGCCCCTCTCCTTCGATTATGGCCTCTACCAACTGCTGATGACCTTCAAATTTGGTGGCACGCTGGTGTTGGAGCGGGGCTTCACCTACCCGGCAGCCATCTTGCAGCGGCTCGAAGCGGAGCGGGTGACCGGCCTCCCCGGCGTGCCGACCATCTTCTCGATTTTGACCCAACTGGACCTGTCCGCCTATGATCTTTCCAGCCTGCGCTACCTGACCAACACCGGCGCGGCCCTGCCCCCCGACCATATCGCCACCCTTCGCCACAAATTGCCCCAGGCCAGCCTCTACTCGATGTATGGCCTGACCGAAACGAAGCGGACGCTCTATCTGCCCCCCAACCAGCTGGACAAGCGGCCTGGCTCTGTCGGCATCCCCATTCCCGGCACCGAAGCCTGGCTCGAAGATGAGCAGGGGAACCGTCTGGGGCCGGACCAAATCGGGGAACTGGTCGTCCGGGGGCGGCACGTTATGCGGGGCTATTGGCAAGCCCCGGAAGCCACCGCCCGCCGCTACCGGCCCGGCCCCCTGCCCGGCGAGCGGCTCTGCTACACCGACGATCTCTTTCGGATGGATGAGGAGGGTTTTTTCTACTTCGTGGGTCGGCAGGATGACATCATCAAAAGTCGGGGCGAAAAAGTGGCCCCCAAAGAGATCGAAAATGTGCTATACCAACTGCCCGGCATCCTGGAGGCCGCCGTCATCGGGCTGCCCGACCCTATTCTGGGCCAATCGATTAAAGCCTTTATCAGCGTCAACGGCACAACCCTGACCGGGCAGCAAGTCCTGGCCCACTGCCGGGCCCATCTGGAAGATTTTATGGTTCCCCAGGCCATCGAATTTCGGGAGACGTTACCGAAAACCACATCCGGCAAAATAGCCAAGAAGGAGTTAGGGTAATGTGTGGCATCGTTGGCATATTGAATGAAGTTCCGACAGCGCCGCCGTCCCAGGAGACCATACAGCGCATGTTGAACATAGTTCGCCATCGGGGACCGGATCAATTTGGCATCTACCTGGATGAGCGGGTCGGGCTGGGGCACGCCCGCCTCAGCATCATCGACCTGCACACCGGCCAGCAGCCGATCAGCAACGAAGATGGCCGCTTATGGATCATCTTCAACGGCGAAATCTTCAACTATGTCGAGCTACGCCCGGCCTTAGAAAAGCGGGGCCATCGCTTTAGCACCACCACCGACACCGAGGTCATCATCCATCTGTATGAAGAGTACGGCCCCGCCTGTCTGGAATATCTCAACGGCCAATTTGCCCTGGCCATCTGGGATGCCTGTGATCAAACCCTCTTTCTGGCCCGAGATCGGTTGGGTATTCGCCCCTTGTATTACACCCAGGTCGATAAGCGGCTCATCTTCGGCTCCGAAATCAAAAGCCTGCTGGCCACGCCCTGGGTGCGGGCCGAGTTCGACCCGGTCACTCTCGATCAGATATTCACCGTCTGGAGTCCGCTTTCCCCCCGCACCATTTTCAAGGGCATTCAGGAAGTGCCACCGGGCCACGCCCTCCTGGCCCAACAGGGTACGATCAAGATCGAGCCATACTGGCGAGTTGAATTCCCCACCCCAACCGACGCCCCGCCCCGTCGCTCGCCGGCTGATTATCTGGATGAATTTGAGGCCCTGCTCATCGACGCCACCCGCCTCCGGCTCCGGGCCGATGTCCCGGTCGGGGCTTACCTGAGCGGTGGTCTCGACTCCTCGACCACGGCGGCCATCATCCGCAACTACACCGGCAACCACCTCGACACCTTCTCCATTGCTTTCAGCGACCCGGATTTTGATGAAAGTTGCTATCAGCGGCAGATGGCCGATTTCCTGGGAACCGATCATCAGGTTGTCTATGCCGATGAGACGGACATTGGCTGTATCTTTCCACAGGTTATCTGGCATACGGAAGCGCCAATTATGCGCACTGCCCCGGGCCCCCTCTTTCTGCTGTCCCGGTTGGTTCGGGATCATCACTACAAAGTGGTGTTGACCGGCGAAGGGGCGGATGAGTTTCTGGCCGGCTACAACATCTTCAAAGAGGCCAAAATCCGCCGCTTCTGGGCACAACAGCCCGACTCCTGCCTGCGCCCGCTGCTGCTCAAGCGGCTTTACCCCTACATTGCCGATTTGAATAATGGTCAGGGACGCTATCTGACCGCCTTTTTCCGCCACCGCCTGACCGACCTTGACCGGCCCGACTACTCCCACCTCATTCGGTGGCACAACACCGGCCGGGCGAAACGGTTTTTTACGGAGGATGTCGCCAGGGCCGTCGCCGCCCATTACGCCCACAGCAACGCCGCCTCGGCTATCGACAGCCTGATATATCCGGCCAGGTTCAACCGCTGGCACCCCCTCAACCAGGCTCAATATCTGGAAATCACCATTTTTCTGTCCCAATATCTGCTCTGTTCGCAGGGGGACCGCATGGGCATGGCCCACTCCATTGAGGGCCGCTTCCCTTTCCTCGATCATCGCCTGGTTCACTTTTGCAACCATCTACCCCCCACACTCAAACTGCGGGGGCTAACGGAAAAATATCTACTCAAGAAACTGGCCCAACGCTGGCTCCCCCCGCAGATTTGGCAGCGCCCCAAACGGCCCTACCGGGCTCCCATCAAATCCTGTTTCTTCCACCCCGCTGCGCCCGATTATGTGGCAGATTTGCTCTCGCCGGACTGTGTGGCGGCCCTGGGCCTGTTCAAACCGGCGGCGGTTCGGCAGTTAGTCCAAAAGATCGAGCGCGGCCTGCCGTTGAGCGAAACGGACGGCATGGCCCTGACCGGTATTCTCTCCAGCCACCTCCTGTACCAACAATTCATCATCGACTTTCCCCGGCCCGCCCCCCTGCCGGCCGCTGCCGATCTAAAAATCTGTAGACCGACCCCGGCCCTGGCCGGAGCCTAAACAATCCAATGGAGGATACATCTATGTTCAACAAACAATGTCTCGATATTGATGCGGCGGCTGAAACCGAACGCATCGTGACTATGTTGCGTGACAACGTGGGCCGGGTTATGCACCGCCGGGGGGGCGTCGTCGGTATCAGCGGCGGGGTCGATTCCTCGGTCGTTCTGGCCCTGGCTGTGCGGGCTTTTGGCCCGGAGCGGGTCGCCGCCCTGATGATGCCGGAGCAGGATTCCGACCCCGATACCGACTATCTGGCCCGGCTGGTGGCCCGCCATTACGGCCTGGAGCCGCTCCTGGAGGATATGACCCCCATCCTGGCCGGGTTCGATTGCTACGGCCGCCGGGACGAAGCCATTCGCCACGTCTTCCCGACCTACGAAGCCGCCGCCGGGTACAAAGCGAAAATCACCCTGCCTCCCCTCACCACCGAGAATCGCCTCAACCTCTTTTCGTTGACCATCATCACCCCCGACGGTCAAGAGAAAAGTCAGCGCCTCCCCCTGGCCGACTATTTCCAAATCGTGGCCGCCTCCAACTTCAAACAGCGCAGCCGCATGGCTATGCTCTACTACCACGCCGAGCTGCGGAACTACGCCGTCATCGGCACGGCCAATAAAAATGAACATGACCAGGGCTTTTTTGTGAAATATGGAGATGGCGGGGTAGACCTTAACCCCATCATCCATCTCTTCAAAACCCAGGTCTACCAACTGGCCGCCTATCTGGACGTGCCGCAGGAGATTCGACAGCGCCCCCCCACCAGCGATACTTACAGCGCCCCCACTACCCAGCAAGAGTTTTTCTTCCGCCTGCCCTTCGAGACGATGGATTTGTTGTGGTATGCCCAGGAGCATAACGTCCCCATCGCCGAGGTAGCCCAGGTGATGGATATGACCGAGGCCCAGGTGCAGCACGCCTTTGATGATTTCACCCGTAAACAGCAGACCACCGCCTATCTCCGCATGGTGCCGGCCCGTCTGGCCGAGCCACCAGTGTCAAAATAACGAGGTGAATGAGGTGAATAATGAATAAATTGGAGGTAACCCCAACCGTGTTGACTACATTTCTTTTGGGCCTGATGGCCATTATGCTCCTGTCTGCCGGTCAAACATCCCTGAAATATGGCCTGAACGCTATCGGCGGCGTCAGCCTGGGGGAGGGGCTGGCCTTTCTGGGTAGGCTGTTGGAGACCCCCTGGGTGATTGTTGGCTTTGGCCTGTACGGCATCAGCGCCGTTATCTGGCTCGATGTCCTGTCCAAGCTGGATTTCAGCCTGGCTTTCCCCATGGTCGGCTTGACTTACGTCTTTACCCTGCTGATTGGTCGCTATCTTTTTGGCGAAACCGTCGGCTGGGAACGGATTGTGGGCGTGGGCTTCATCCTGTGCGGTATCTTTTTTTTAGCCCGTAGCGGAACAGCGGGGTGATTTACCCTTCGGCCTGAGAGATGGCCCGCCTACAGGTCTGACCTCCCCCCCCTTGCCCAAAACCCCCCTTTCCCCTAAAATGGTAGTTGTTGGTCCGCCCCGGGCCGTGACGACAGCGGGGGTGGTGGGGGGGGTAGTCCGGTTGGGCG
>CAZWZZ010000006.1:0-26749 GCA_964638395.1 uncultured Caldilineaceae bacterium | reverse complement strand
TCCAGTAGTTCTGCCACGGTCATTTATATATCTCCTTCATTACTTATGTATCCAGTCGCTTATTGTTCGCCAGCCGCTTTGAGTAACTGTTCATACAAGGGCGCGGCAATAAAAAACCCGACTTTGCTTCTTAATGCCTGCATCTCAACCTTGAGTGAGGCTATTGCGCCTTGTTGTTTTGCCCGCAACAAAACGCCTAAAACACCAACTGGCTGTAACCCTAACGTTTTTGCCCTGGTTCGACCTTCACGCTCATCCATTAAAATATCCCGAAGCTCAAGCTCAAGCGCCAGGGCAATGGCGGCTGCTTCCCCCTGGTCCAATTCAAGCGTAAGGGCCTGAGCCATTTTGGTGTCTTGTAGTGCTACTACTCGAATCCAGCCATCTTGCAAGGCTTGCTGAATGGTTCCAGCACCGGGCAAGTCACTTTCAGGGTTCAATTCTTGCTGAACTACGGGGGGGATGAACAATTCAGTAAACTGTTGCCGAAGTAAATCCAGTCGATCAATGACTGCCAGACTGAGGATAGGAGAAGTATTGCTAACTATGGGCATAGCTCAGGTCATCTTCTAAATCATCGGGCGCATAATGGCGCGGAATTTCACGGTTCCCCAGAAGTACTCCAAATTCATACTTGCCCATTTGAGCCAATTCACGGGCCTTACCAAAAGAGAGAATCTCACGAGCATACAAAGCAACCGCCAATTCAAGGCGCAGTTGTTGCTCTTGGTCTGTTGGGGGCAGGCGTAGAGCCTGAACGATAGGTGTGGGAATTTCCAACTTAATTGTCATCATCGTACCTCGGTTGATGCTAACAGATAGGATACAGCCATTATAGCCCCACGTTTACCCCCCGTCAAAGCGCCCGGTCACCGGATTTATCGCTTCGCACCAACCAACCCCCTCAAAATATCGGCCACAGCCGCCCATTCAGCGTTTGAGAGAGGGGGCGTAACCGCCTCGTTCGTGGTGGTCAGGGCGGCCTCGATCAAATAAGGGCTGAGAACCTGCCGGTCGAGGCGATGCTCGGCGGCCTGGAGCCGGGTCGGGGGGCGGGTTGGCCCGCTGACGGCCAGCCGGACGTGGCCCATCACGTTGAGCCGGGGATGCAAATCCAGACGAGCGGCGACGAAGGCATCATCGGCCACGGCCCGGAGGCGGTAATGGCCGTCGGGGTTGAGCGGGGGCAAGCGCACGCCGGTCAGCGGAAATTTGTCGGGGGTGAGCGTGGGCCGGTAGGAGAGAAAGGCGGGCAAGGGAAACACCCGCCGCTTGTTAACGGCCAGGGCCTCGACATCGGCATCGAGGACCAGGAGGGTAGTCAACAAAGCGTTGGTGTGGATGTGGGGCACGTGCAGGGCCTCAGCCAGCGAGCCGGTGAAAGGGGTGTGGGCCAGAGCCGTCACCAGCAGCCCTTCGGCGAACTCTGCACATAACTCATCCGTGGCCAGGTGGCTTAAGTTGGCTGATGCTTCAATTCTCAGGCCGTCAGGCGCGAGCGTCGTTCGTTGCATTTTATTCCAAAACCTCGATTTTATGTTTTGTTAGATGCGTCACAGGCATCAGGTCCGGCGGTGATCGGCAGCGTGACCTGGCCGAAGGTGGGGAACTCATTCCCCTGGACCTGGTACAGGTTGACCACCAGGCTGATGGCGGGCAGGGCTGCCGGTTGGCGAATCAGTAGATCGACCTCGTCCCGCACGATTTCGCCACCGGTCATATGGGAAGTCGGCAGGTAACCCCGCATCAACCCCAAATGGTCATTTTTATCAAGGGCCGCTTCATCGCCGAGGGGCTGCACCGAGACGTAGTAATCCTCGCTGATGGCTTCATTGGCCCGCCAAAAAAGAGTCAACCGTAGAAAACAGCCGGTGCGCTTATGGATAATTTGCTGGTGATAGGCCGCGATTTCAAGCTGCCCCTCTAAAAATTGGTGGAGGGGCGGTTCGACGAGCGGTTCAGCCGAGGGCAGGCTGGTTGGCAAATCGTGGGGCAATAGCTCCCACAGGTAAGGATGGCCGGTGGGGCCTTGAAAAATGTCGCCCTGTTCGACGGCGGTTGTTAACCAGGGAATAAAGCCTAACTCGATAGACTCGATGTCGATCAAGACCCGTCGCCCGGCCTCGAACCGCTCTTGGAGCAGCGCCCGGCTTTGAGCCTCCGGCATCCGGCTCAGGCCGGTTGTCGAGAGCGGCTCGACCGGCTGATCCAGGACGACCTGGGTGTAGATGAAATCGGGCAGTACGCTGTTGTCCTGGCCGATGATGGTCAGCGGCGTGCCTGCCTGAGCGATGGCCACCACCTCTTCGACTAAATCGACCGCCTGCCAATCGCCGCTCAGATCGACGGCGTCGTAGTTGGCCTCGGCCAGAGGGCGCAGCAGGAGATAGGCCGCGATAATCAGCCCCACCGACAGCCCCCAGCGAATGGTCGGACTGAGCCATTTACCCCGAAAGGCTTCATCTTTGACCCGGATGATCTTGACCAACCAACTGGCCAGACGGCGCACCAGCAGCCCGATCAGCAGGCCCAGCCCGATGCACAGGGTCAGGGTCAAAGGAATCAGCATACTGTCCAGGTCGGCCACTTTGTAGGCCGTCCCAAAAAAGGTCAGGGCCAGGAAAGGTGGCCCAAAAAGCCAGACGTAACGGCGGGCGGTCAGCAGACCGGCCAGGCCAAGCAGCAGGCCGGACGTGGTGATCTGGGCGGTCTGCTGCCGGAATAAGGCGTGCAGCGCGGCCAGCCATTCCGGGCCGGTCTGGGGCGGCTGGACCAGGCCCCACCATTCCCGGCTGACGACGACGAACCAGAAGGTGTTCCAATCGGAAGTATCGGCGTAGAGCCAGGTCTGGCCCACGCGGGCGGCGGCGGCCCAGGGCAGATAGAGATAGGTCAGCAGCGGAATCAGGCTGATTGTGGCCAGGATGAACCAGCGACGGCCCACGATTTGCCAGCGGGGTCTGCGCCGGGGAGGAACGGGCATCTCCGACGTTTTGGGCCGCCGCAGGAGGGTCCACAAGGCGATAGTCGGCGGCAAAATAAAGGCGGTGCGATGGTGGGCCAGGCCCATGCCCAAGACCAAAGCCAGCATCACCAGCCACCGGTCACGGCGGTCGGTATCCCACCTGACCGCCAGCCAGTAGGTCAGGGCAAAGATGAGGGCGTTGAAGCTGTACACCTCGGCCATAATCGCTCCTCGCCAGAAGATGAAGCTCAGGGCCAGGAGACCACTGCTGATGAGGGCCGCGCCCCGGTTGCGGGCCAGGTGGCGCACCGTCAGGTAGAGAAACAGGAGCGTGAGCAGGCTGGTCGTCGTTGACCAGAAGCTCACCCGCCAGACGACCGGCGTCTCGAAGAAGCCGGGGATGAAGCCCACCAGCCGGACGAAAAGATTGGCCAGAATAGTGTAGAGCGGATAGCCCGGCGAGTGGGGGATGCCCCAGGTACTCCCGGTGATTTGCAACACGGCGGAGTCCCAGCCTTCGATGATCCAGGAGCTAATGCCGGGCGGCATCGTCTGGAGGTAGAGCCAACCAAAAAGAGCCAAGAGAAGAAATGCTTCCCAAGGCCAATAGACAAACTGAATGAGATGCCGCCCCCGGAAAGCGGACAGCGTGGTGTTTATCCGGTTTAACATCGCCGGGCATGATAGAGGAGAGTACAGGCTTTGGCAAACGGGCTGAATGTAATTCAGAAACAAACCTGGGGGACGATCAGATTAAATTTAACGAAGGCTCCGCCCCCGTAGTTCCGCCACCGCCCCAATCTCTTGCGCGGCCATAAACTCGACCAGCTCCTGGCCGATCTCTTTCATGACCGTGACGCCCCGTTGATACACCGCCGAGCCAACGCCTACGACGCTGGCCCCGGCCATCAACATCTCCGCCGCGTCCTGACCGCTGGTCACGCCGCCCGTGCCGATGATGGGAATGGAGACGGCCTGGGCGATTTCGTAGACGCAGCGCAGGGCTATCGGCTTGAGGGCCGGGCCGGAGATGCCGCCGACCCGGTTCGACAGAATGGGCCGGCCAGACACGGCGTCGATGAGCATACCGGGCATGGTGTTGATAGCCGTAATCGCATCCGCCCCGGCGGCCTCGACGGCGGCGGCGATGCGGGCGATGTCCGGCACGTTGGGGGCCAGCTTGATGGCGATGGGGACATCCACCGCCTCCCGCACGGCCCGCGTCACCGCTGCGGCGCTCTCGACGGTTCCGGAGAAGGGCGTGCCGAACTCGTCGCCGACGTTGGGGCAGGAGATGTTGACCTCGATCAGGTCGGGCCGGGCCTCAGCCACAATGCGGGCTACCTCGCCGAAGTCGGTCACTGTGCCACCGAAGATGCTGGCAATCAGCGGCACGCCGAGGTCAGCCAATTTGGGCCGGGTGCGGGCCAGCAACTCGGCCTCCTCCGCCGCGCCGGGGTTGGTCAGGCCGATGGCATTAATCAAGCCCCCGCCCCAATCCAGAGCCACCGGGTTTTGATGGCCGGTGCGGGGCGTTGGCCCGCAGCTTTTAGCCGTGACCATGCCCGCCCCGTTCCGCGCCGCCCGGACCATCAGCGTCTCGCTGGTGCCGATGATGCCGGAGGCCAGCACAAAGGGGGTGTTGAGGGTAAAGTTTAGCAAATTACAGGTGAGTTTAGGTTCATTCCACTCTTTCATCTTCCACCCTTCCAATCTTCCAGCCTTCCATCTTCCTAGCCTTCCATCTTCCAGCCGTACACCCCTACGCCCTCCCCAAGACCGCCGCTAGCAGCGCCATCCGAATGTACATTCCATTTTTGACTTGCCGGAAGTAGGCGGCCCGAGGATCTTTGTCCACGGCGTAATGAATTTCGCCGACGCGGGGCAGGGGGTGCATGACGATCATTTTCTCCTTGGCCTGTTCCATAATTTCCGGGGTGATTTCGTGCTGGTTGCGAACCTCTTCATACTGGGCCAGATCGGCGAACCGCTCTTTCTGGACGCGGGTGACGTACAGCACATCGGCGTTCTGGATGATGTCGGCCACCTCGTGGGTCTCACGGACGTCGATGCCCTGGTCGATGATGGGGTTCATCAGGGTCATCGGCAGCCGCAGGATTTCGGGCGAGACGAAGCGCAGGCTGACGTCATACTGCATCAGCAGCCGAGTCAGCGAGTGAACCGTGCGCCCGTAGCGAAGATCGCCGACCATCGCAATTTTGAGACCATCCAGCGTACCCAGTTCGTCGTAGATGGTGAACAGATCGAGCAAGGCCTGGGTCGGGTGTTCGCCCGCGCCGTCGCCGGCGTTGATGATCGGCACGTTGGCGTAGTCGGCGGCCGATTGGGCCGAGCCGATTTCGGGATGGCGCAGGACGATAACATCGGCATACTGCTCCAACGTCCGAATGGTGTCGGCCAGAGTTTCCCCTTTGCTGACCGAGCTGAATTGGACGCCCTGGGTAATGGGAATGACGCTGCCCCCCAGCCGCTCCATGGCCGAGATAAAGGAGGCGCTGGTGCGGGTGCTGGGTTCGTAGAAGAGACAGGCCACCACCCGTCCCTTGAGCAACGCCGCCCCGCCGACCCGCTCGACCATCTCCCGCATCTCGCGGGCACGGCTGAAGATGTAGCCCAACGTATCCCGGTCGAACTGTTCGACGGAGATGATGTCTTGCCCGGACAGCCCATTGCCGGTGAGCGCCGGTTGGGATAGCTCATCAAAATTGAATAAAGGGTCTAACGTTTTTAACATTGTTTGTCCTCCCGTAACATCTGACACAAAAAAACACAGAGGGGGAAGATTTTTGCGGCTTCTCTGACACCTCTGTGTTGTTACATTATTCTTTTTGACAAAAATGACACCTCAACTCAATTCATTGGCCGGTGTGGTCGATAAATTTCGGCGGCGTGTCCGCCACCAATCAACGATCAGGTAAATCAACAGGCCCAGAACTAACAGATGTTCAAAGAGGGCGAATTGGTGACCATAGCGGACCGGGTCCCAATAGCTGACCGGGCTGTAGAAGCGGGTGTGCCAATCGAAGGGGAAGAGGAGGAGGGGGCCATCGTCGTAATGGAGTGGGATGTCAATGGCGGTGTGAATGGTACAGGCCAGCCCAAACCAGAAAAGGACCGCGCCCCACCCTTTTCGTCGCTTCCAGGCCCAGTAGCCCAGCGCGGTGTAGCCCACGGCCAAAAGCGGGGCGTGGAACAGGTTGTGGGCTGCTTTGAGCCACGGCTCGTTGAAAAACATATACCGAAATAGATATTCGACGTTGGAGGGCACGACCTGGCCGTTGCTGTCACTCAGGCGGATGCCCAGCCCGTCCCCAATGAGCAAAACGATGGTGATGGCGATGAGCGGCACATCCGGGGCGACAGAGCCTAACATCAAAGGCCAACGGCGCAGTGGCGGCAGTGGCGTCGTCTGGGACCTATCCGTGCCGTTTTCGCCGTTTTTTTGCACGTACCGGCTCAAGACGGCGCTGATGATATAGTGAGAGTAGGTTTGCATTGGGGCCTTTTCGCTTGTCTGTTGGGGATTGTCGAAGGGTTTATAATGGAAAAAAGGGAATGAGTCAAGTTTGTTGGTTTTTCCCTACCGGTTATACTTTTGTTACAATTTCCCGATAGAGTAGACCATTGATCCATCAATAAGAAAGGAGCGTCATACCCTTGATAAAAAGGATTACGTATCTTATCGTTTTGGGAGTGTTGGCCGGACTACTGTTAGCCGCGTGCGGAGGGGCCGCCCCAACTCAGGAAGCGGCTCCGGTGGCGGAGGAAGAGCAGGCCCCGCCCGCAGAAGCGCCCGCCACCGAAGCAGTTGTTGAAGCGGAAGCCCCCACCGCAGAAGCAGTCGTCGAGGCAACGCCGGCGGTACCGACACCCACAGAAGATGTCGTGGAGAATGTCGAAGCTGAGGCTGATCCAGACCCTACCGCCACCGATATGGCGGCCCCTGAAGAGGTTGTTGAAACAGAGCAAACCACAGAAATGACCGGAACGGAGGAGATGGTGGCCGAAGCCGACACCGCCACCGAAGCGCCGTCAGCCGACACCCAACCTGAGGCTGAGAGCGAACCGGTGGCCGAGGTTGATTGGTTGACGAATGAGGGGCGCACCGCCGATGACTTTCCCTTCCTGGGCAACCCCGAGGCCCCGATCACCATTATCGACTATTCTGACTTTTTGTGAGGGGCCTGTGCTTCCTACGTGGTAGGAACCGAACCGCAGCTTAAAGAAGCTTACGTCAAGTCAGGCCAGGCCAAGCTCGTCTTCGTCTCTATTCTCGACCACGGCGACCGCTCGGTGCAGGCCCACAACGCAGCCGAGTGTGCCGGGGAGCAGGGCCTATTTTGGCCAATGCACGACGCCCTGTTTGAGAATATTCGGTCGTTGTATAGCAGCGATGTGCGCCAGGCGGCCAAAGCCCTGGGCGCGGACTTGGGGCTGAATGTGGAGCAGTTCAACACCTGTATCGACGAGCAACGGTATGTCGAAACCGTTCAGGCTCAAGACGAGTACCGTCGCAATCTGGGCATCCGCACCCGCCCGACGCTCGATGTGAACGGCCAGTTGGTAATTGGCCCCCAGCCGTTTGAAGTGTTCCAGGAAATCATCGAGCCGATGTTGCCCGGACAGTAAAGACGATCAACAACCTTAAATTCCCCAAAACTCAATAATTTTCCCTCTTGCTTTTTTTCTAAGAGTATGGTACTATATATTCATCAGAGTAAGTTAAAGCTTACTCTGGAGTAGCCGAAAGGAGGTCCCTATCGTGGAACCGGATTGGGAAATAAATCGGCTGACTGAACTCCGCAAGAGGTAAATGGACCTGGTCGTTCCGACAGGTCAAAGCGCAACCGGCTAAAACGGACAACGCGGTCTACAGTTAGCCCACACGAAAAGAAACTTCTACGTAAAGCGACTTAGGTTGTTTAGTCAGAAAAACTCAATATCTATAAAATTCTAACCCCAGGTAAAACCTGGGGTTTTTTTTTTGCCCAAAGAGCGGCCTACCTCTGCACATAGACCCAAAAGAATATCATTTTAGGGTCATCCAAGCTATACTTATAGAATGAACTCTTTGGCCCATACTCCACAAAATAGCTCAAGCTCTCAAGAGGCTGCCTCCCAGGCAATGATTGCCGAATTGGAGGAGCGTTTGGCTCATCTCATCGACCAACTCCAATTTGCTAAGGCGTGCCTGAAACGTGAAATTGCGGATCGCAAAAATAAGGAGGATGAGTTTCGCCGCTCTACCGAACAACTGCGCGAGCTATCGGCCCGGTTGCAGTCAGTCAGAGAAGAAGAGCGGACCCACATCGCCCGAGTCATCCACGACGAACTGGGCCAGACCTTAACCGGCCTCAAAATGGATGTCGTCTGGCTACAACGCCATTTAGACCAGCCCCGAGCAGCTTTATTAGAGAAAACTCAAGCTATGTCGGCCCTGATTGATGTTACGGTCCAGACGGTTCGCCAAATTTCAACGGAGTTGCGACCGGGTATTTTAGATGATCTGGGCCTGGTAGCGGCCATTGAGTGGCAACTCCAGGATTTTCAGTCCCGCTCAGGCATCGAAGGGCACCTAATCAGCGCCCTGGAGGAGACCACGCTGGATGCTGACGGGGCCACAACCGTCTTCCGTATCTTCCAAGCGATTCTGACAAATATAGTTCGACACGCCCAGGCCACCCGTATAGAGGTGACCTTGACAGAGTCCGCTGCCTTTCTGACGCTCCAGGTGCAGGATAATGGGCGGGGCATAACCGCCGATGAGATTGCCAGTCCCAAATCAATCGGCTTGCTGGGGATGCGGGAGCGGGCCAGATTACGGGCGGGCGAGGTTCGTTTTCAAGGAATTCAGGGTCGGGGCACGATTGTGACAGTTCAGTTACCCCTATCAATGAATAGTTAAGGTCGTCCGGGCATTATCATGATCAAAATACTCATCGCCGACGATCATCCGATTGTGCGGCAGGGCCTCCGACAGATTTTGTCGGAAACACCCGATATGGCAGTGGCCGGTGAGGCGGTCAATGGGCAGGAAACGTTGGCTCAGGTGCGGGCCGGGGGGTGGGATGTGCTAGTGTTGGACATCACCATGCCCGACCGCAGCGGGTTCGATATTCTCAAAGATTTGAAATATGAACGGCCCGATCTGCCGGTGCTGATCCTCAGCATCCACGCCGAAGAGCAGTTTGCGGTGCGGCTGCTGAAAGCCGGGGCAGCCGGTTACTTGACCAAAGAAAACGCGCCGGATGAATTGATTAAAGCCATTCGTAAAGTTGTGAGTGGCGGGAAGTACATCAGCCGCACTCTGGCTGAGACATTAGCCGTTGGTCTGGATACGGCTGCCGAGCAGCCACGGCACGAAACATTGTCCGACCGTGAGTTTCAGGTCATGCAACTGATGGCCAGTGGCAAAACGCTGGCGGACATTGCCGAGACGCTATCGCTGAGTCCCAAGACCGTCAGTACCTACCGCACCCGCCTGCTGGAAAAAATGGATTTGAGGACCAACGCCGACATCATCCGTTACGCTGTTGAAAACGGACTGATCGAGTAATCCCCCCAAGCAATCCCCATCTTGTAAGGCAAATACCGACAAGCGACCGAGTGAATTCCCTACACAGCCATCAGAATTCCACTGATAGGCTTCCTCCTGCGGATCGCTTATAATAATGACTCTCCCCCTGCCGTTCTAAGATTAATTACTGCTGCCCCTTGAGGCGTCCTTCGACACCGCCCCATCAAATCAACGACAGTACCCTCTTGCAGATAATGTCTAAGATGAGACGAGGAATAAAAATAAGCAACGCCTATGTATGATGGTAACGACCCAAGCCATATTGAACCAAATTCAATCGAGAGGAATAACCGATGATAACAATGATAGCTTTTCATGAGGTGGAAGATGGCGAGCGCTGGGCCAAAGTCTGGCGGAGAGGGAACGGGAGCCGGCGGGAGATGATGGCCGAGCTTGGGGTCACAGTTCGCACTTTTCGAGATCCGCAGAAGCCAAATTCGACAGGGGTACTCTTCGATGTATCGAACATGAAGAAGTTTCAAGCAGCCTTACAATCAGATGAGATGAGGCAAGCGATGACAGAAGATGGTCTAAAGCTGGAGACCCTGCGGATGTTGGTCGAGTTCACGCCGTAATTTACGGAAGTCTATAGGAGGCCAAAAATGTTAGTCAATATCATTCTGTGGATGGTATTTGGTGCCCTGATGGGTTGGGGCGCCAGCGTCATTATAGAACGTAATAGCCAAATGGGAGCGATTCCCAACATCTTGGTCGGGATTGTTGGGGCTTCTATTACCGGTTTCTTAATGGACCTGTTTGACGCAAGCGACGTGAGTAGTTTCAATCTCTATAGTCTAGTAGTCGCCACTATGGGGGCGGTGATACTACTTTTTTTGATAGGTCTAACGCAACAGAATGAGGCTACCTTATAGAGCGGGCCAAACGGATGGACACGGATAACAAATTTATGAAACTGATGACTCGGGAAGAAGTGATCAATACAATTAAAATTGCTCAGGGTAAGGGCGATACACCCAATTTTCATCAGGCCGACCTATGGTGGGTTGATCTGAACCAGGCCAACTTGCAAGGGGTTGATTTGAGTCAGGCTTACTTACGCCGGGCTGACTTGAGCCAGACTAATTTACAAGATACTAACCTGGCTGAAGCCGATATGAGTGCCGCTAATCTGCGAGGGGCCAACTTACGCCAGGCCAAACTGAGCCGAGTCGACCTGCACGATGCTGATTTGTGCCGAGCTGACCTGCGCGAGACGGATTTGCGCGAGGCTAACCTCCATCGAGCGAAATATAATGATGATACGATATGGCCGGTGAATTTTGATCCCACCCAAATGGGTACAATTCACAAAGAATGATCATTTGCTGCCTATATTTGTATAGAAAGCTACGAGGGCTATGAGTTCTAATGGTCGCAAGAGTATTCTGGTTATTGATAATGATGAAGAAATTTGCACCCTGCTCAAAAATATTCTCGAAACAAGTGAGCTTAATTATCGAGTTGTAACTGCATCAGGCGGTTTCATCGCAATGGATCGGCTGATGCAGCAGTGGTTTGATCTCATCTTGACCGATTGGCACATGGAGGACATGAATGGTTTGGAATTGGCGGAAATCGTCCATAGTATGTTGCCCGATATGCCAATTCTGCTGATGACAGGTAGCTCTACATCCGATCTGGACAGCGGGGCTAGATCCTTGCTCGCTGGCTGGATTGAAAAGCCCTTCACCCCAACTTATATATTGAATATGATTGAGAAAGCTGTTAGGGACTGAAGAAATCCGTTTAAAATTTGTATTGTAGGAGAGGGGAGTGCTGTATGAAGCAGTGGGATAAAATAAATTGGCCGGTCATGAATCGTCGCGCCCGCGAAATTGAAGCCGAACTTTGGCAATGGTCGTTAGCGCAACAAGACCTCAAAGAAAAAGGTGGCGCAATCCTCATCATCCCAGCCGATCACGCTACCACCCGCGCCTTGATGGTCTGGGCTGATGATGGTGGCCCGGTGGCTTGATTTAGAGCGTGGTTTTTAAATATCCTTCTTAAGGAGCGCAGCGACTGAAGAAACTCTCATAGTTAAAGAAACCAATTACAAAGAAACCAACGCCCTGACCATGGTCCGACCATCGGCTAGGGGTTTATCCCAAAAAGGAATATATAATTCATGGCAAAACAAATTAGCTTTAATGACAATGCACGCCGGCGGCTCAAAGCGGGGGTAGACACCCTGGCCAACGCCGTCAAAACCACGCTCGGCCCCAAAGGGCGCAACGTGGCCCTCGATAAAAAATGGGGAGCGCCGACCGTGACTCACGATGGCGTCACCGTGGCCAGAGACATCGAATTGGCCGAGCCGTTTGCCAATATGGGCGCTCAACTACTTAAAGAAGCAGCCACCAGAACCAACGACATCGCCGGTGACGGAACCACTACGGCCACCGTGCTGGCCCAGGCCATCGTCACCGAAGGTCTCAAGAACGTAGCCGCCGGGGCTAACCCGATGCTGCTAAAGCGCGGCATCGAACTGGCGGCCGAAGCGGTGACCAACGCCATCCGTGAAAATTCCATCCCGGTCAAAGGGCACGATGACATCGCTCACGTGGCCAGCATCTCCGCCGCCGATACCACGATTGGCGATTTGATTGCCGAGGTGATGGACAAAGTGGGCAAGGATGGCGTCATTACGGTTGAGGAAAGCACGGGCCTGGTCTTTGAAACCGAGTATGTCGATGGTATGCAGTTTGATCGGGGCTACATCAGCCCCTATTTTATCACCGATGCTGAAACGATGGAGGCGTCGCTGAATAATCCCCAAATTCTCATCTGTGACAAGAAAATCTCCCTGGCCCAAGATATTGTGCCGCTCCTCGAAAAATTGGTTCAGACCAGCAACCGTGATCTGGTCATCATTGCCGAAGATGTGGACGGCGAGGCCCTGGCCACCGTGGTCTTAAACAAACTGCGCGGCACCTTCAATATGTTTGCCGTTAAAGCCCCCGGCTTTGGCGACCGCCGCAAAGCGCTGCTGCAAGACATCGCGGTGCTAACCGGTAGCACCGTCATCACCGAAGAAATGGGCCGTAAGCTGGAAAGCGTCACTATCGCAGACCTGGGCCAGGCCGATAAAGTATCTTCGACCAAAGACGCAACCACCATTGTCAATGGGTTTGGCTCCGCAGAGGCCATCAAGGGCCGCATCAACCAGATTAAAGCGGAGATTGAAAACAGCACCAGCGACTATGACCGGGAGAAGCTACAAGAGCGTCTGGCTAAATTGGCCGGGGGCGTGGCCGTCATTAGCGTCGGCGCGGCGACTGAAACCGAGTTGAAAGAGAAGAAGCACCGGGTTGAGGATGCCTTGAGCGCCACTCGGGCCGCTGTGGATGAGGGCCTGGTGCCGGGTGGTGGTGTGGCTTTGCTCAATGCGATTGAGGCCATCAAGGATCTCAAGCATGACACGCCTGATATCAACACCGGCATCAACATCGTCCGCCGCGCTCTGGAAGAGCCGATGCGCCAATTAGCCCGTAACGCCGGTCAAGAAGGCGCCGTCATCATTAACGAAGTCCGTCGCCGACGCAGCCAGGGACGTTTTATCGGCTACAACGTAATGACCGAGGCGTATGAAGATATGCTCGAATCGGGCATCATTGACCCGGCCAAGGTGACTCGCAGCGCCGTGCAAAATGCGGCCTCCATCGCCGCTATGATCCTGACGACCGAAGCCCTCATCACCGACATCCCCGCACCCCACGCGGCTATGCCTGGCGGCGGCATGGGGGATATGGGTATGGGCGGCATGATGTAATTTAGGAGGCAACGTTCCTCGTCGATCATCTGAGCAGAACAGCTCTCTCAGCTCTCTCAATAGAGAGGGCTGTTTTTTAAGCTGATGGTTGTAATATCTCAATTATCCGGGGTAACGTAGAACAAACTTAAGTTTGTTCTACAAAAACTCCTAATTGTTGAGATGATACTGATGGTTTTTATTACGCCCGGCTTTAACTCTTAAGGAGGGTACGATGTATCAGACAATTTTAGTTCCGTTAGATGGTTCACCGGGAGCCGAGGCCATCTTACCCCAGGTCGAGAGCCTGGCCCGACAACATAAGGCTAACGTGATTTTTTTGAAAGTCGTCGAGTCGCTACCGCTTTATAGTCCGCCCAAACCAGGTCAGACAGAAATTGACTCATTGAATGAGATACCACACCTTAAAAAAGTGAGGCGTTATCTGGAAGTTAAACAAGGGCTTTTTCGGGCGAGGGGTCTCAAAGCTGACATACGAGTTGGGGAAGGGCCTATCGTAGCCACGATTATAAACGTGGCTGACCGTGAGCAGGCAGACCTCATTGTGATGACCGGTCATGACCGAACCGGGTGGTCCCGTCTGTTTCATCGGAGCGTGGCAGCCGACGTTTCGGATCAGGCAGACCGGCCTGTATTACTCATCCAAGCAAATGACAGTGAACCTGTTCCGATGAACGTGAGTAGTTCAGCCATAGCAAGGCCAGCCGGTGAGTGAACTGGCCCATTCCTCTGCCAAGTTGTAGGCCAAATACCGGCAAGCGAATCAGCCTACGCCTACATAAATATCAGACAGTAGAAAGCACAAGTCCTGGCCAGGCTGAACTTCCAGGAGACAGCGTCGCCGGCCATTTTGGTTTGGCCGTCAGGGATTATCCACCCTGACCTGAAAACCAGACCCGAAGATATGCTGACTGAAATTGACCGTCTCCAACACGGTGTACGCTTGGCCGAAAAAGTCCGCTTCTTGAGGTATTTAATTTCAGTAGATCACAGTTTGTAGAACAATTTGCTAAATTGTTCCGGTTTTGGGTCAAGAGCGCGGCGCAAATTAGCAATTTGCGTTACAAAATCAGATGTCTTTGTAAGCCTTGTCCTCAATTCGTGATCTACTGAATTTGTTTTTAGTTGTGTGAGGGAAACAATGAATGTACTGCGGCTCTTTATTGTAGCTGTCCTGCTGGCCTTTAGCAGTTTACTTTCAACAGCCAACGTAGTTAGCGCCCAAGATGCTACGCCGCCCCCGACCGAGGCACCGGTGGAGACGCCCCTACCCCCCACCGCCATCCCGCTCCCCGCTGAAACGATTGCACCTACCGAGACAATAACCCCAACCGTGCCCCCGGCTCCGACGGCCACGCCCAGCCTTTCGATTTTTGCCCCGACTGAGGCTCAGGTCAGCACGTTCGGGGGGTCGATTGATGCCTTTACCTTCTACATTCCTTATCAAGTCGATATTCTTGATGATCAGTTCGAATTTACCCTGTCAGATCCGCCCCCTAATCGTCCGCCACCCTTGTTTGATGTAGATATTGTCTTCATCATTTCCATCGCCGTAGATCGAGAAGGCAGCATCATTTATTACGATCATTGGGAAGACGGCCCGGAACTCAACCTCACCAAACCGACCCAGCCCAGCACTGAAATATGGGGGGACAACAACCCGGCCAATGGGATACCCCCCGGCTTTTCGACAGATTTGCTAGCGACGTCGGCTACAAGCGAAGATGATGTTATCACCCTCCGTAATACCGTTAAATCAGCCAACCGGCCGCCGGATGATCTCAAATGGGACGGCGGCGATAGGCTAACCTCCATCGGGGGAGCTATTGCCGTCACCGTGACGTTCTGGACAGCGCCGCCCGGTCCCGGCCCTTTATTTACGGATGCCTGGGAACTGTACCCGACTAATCGCTGGGGCTTACATTACCTTATCCCCATCGGTGAAAACTTGGCCGGAACCGGACCTAATCAACGACCCGGCTTTGAAGTGGTTGGCCTTAATGTGCAAGCCATTCAGGATAACACGACGGTCGCTCTCGACCTGAATGCCGACGGCGCTTTTGAAGAGACGGTTACGCTTAATAAAGGTCAACAAGCGACCCGGCTAGGCAGCGAGATAGGCATCGGTCCGCAGAGCGTGTTGGTAGGAGCCGAGATCCAAGCTTCGGCCCCGGTGCAAGTTCACTTGGTTACAGCTAATCCTCAAAGCCGTTTATGAGATGCGCGGGTATACGATGGTCCCGGTGGATCAATGGACCCATGACTACCTGGCCCCCCGTAGTTCCGATGGCGATTTTTGGTTATATAACCCCAATGATAGCGAGTTGGAAATCAAGGTGGAAACAGCCCTGACCGCTTCGACTACGCTCACCATTCCGGCCAAGAGTACCGTCAAGTATCCGCCGCTAGGTCTAAGCACGGCCACGGGGATACGGTTTACCTCTACCGATGAACGGCATTTCACGGCCCTGGCGGCTCTTGATGAAAATGACCTACAAGACTGGGGGTATGCCCTCTTGCCTTCTAACCGTCTCGTCACGCAAGCCCTGGTTGGCTTGGGGCTGGGCAATGTCAACCAGCCTTCTGACGCCGACGAGTCGCGGATCTATGTTACGGCCCTTGCCGACACCACGATCTTTGTGGATTACGACAACGACGATCAGACCGATGCTAATTTTTCGGTCGCTTCCTTGGCAGAAGTTGCTATTACGGCACCCAATCACAATATGACGGGGGCCTTTTTATTTACCAGCGATGGAACGCCCTTTGCCATTGTCTGGGGGCAGGATGAGAGCGCCCCTGTGGCCCTGCCCTCCATTGATGCCGGTAGCAGTATCGTGCCGCTGCCATCGCTGTTGATCCAAAAAACCTTTCAAATTAATGAGGATGCTGACTGCACCGGAACCGTAACGGCAAACGATACGGTTGAATTTAAGCTGCAATATTTCAATCAAACCATTATCCCTATCCATAACATCATCGTTTCAGATGACCTGCCCGCAACGGTCACTTATGTCCCCCAGACCACCTTCTTAAATGGCAACCCCCTCCCTGACGATAGCAACAGTAGCCCTTTCCCCCTCGATGAGGGAGGTTACAACGCGGGGGATTTGCTGGCTCGGGGGCAGGGCGTCCTCACCTTCCAGGTTATCATTAATGATGATACGCTGCCCATTATCAATCAAGCCCACGCAAATTCAGAAGATCTGCTTTCAGGCTCAGACTCGGTCACTATATTCACGCCAACCCAAGCGGGACCGCCCCTCTACCAAATCACTCAATCTCTGGTTGATCCGCCCGACGGTTTCGTCGTGAGTGGTCAGGTGATTACCTTCAATGTGGCCATCACCAACAGTGGCAGCGAGACGATCACCAATTTCCCTATACAGGACAACTTTGATGCCGCTCAGCTAACCTTCCAAAATGCCAGCCCAGCCGTGGACCTGGTGACTCCTGGGCAGTTGAATTGGAACGACCTGACCCTGACCGAGGGCGATCTACCTCCCGCGGCAAGCGCCAATCTGCTGATTAGTTTCATCGTCAATCAACTCCCCGTCACGGTCACTGAGATCGCCCTGCAAGCGATCGGTATCGAGGGAGAGCTAAGTGATGGAACTATCCTGCCGGCTTGCAGCGCCAGAGCTACGGTAAACGTTAAACAACCAGAACCGACCCCAACCCCAACGCCAACACTTGCTCCCTCCAAAACGCCCGATAGGTCCACGCCACCGCCACCCTCAACAACACCCACTCAAACGCCCCCATCCTCAACGACACCCACTCAAACGCCCCCATCCTCAACAACACCCACTGCTACCTCTGCTGTGGTTAATACGCCTGTGGGTGTGGGCACAACGACCGTTTTTCCCGTAGCCTTGTTGCCTGAAACAGGAACAAGAGATTTGAAATATGAAGAACGAGCCTTCAGCGGCGGGTTCCTGCTGCTGGTTCTGGTCAGTAGCTTGGCCGTCATGTATTTCTGGGGCAAGAAGAAAACCTAAGCAATACCTTTCAAATAAGCCCCCCAGCCCCCCAATGAGGGGAGAAAAAGCAAGATTCCCCCGCTGGGGGGCTAAGAGGGCTGACGACGGGGCATAGCCATGAGAGATTGTCTTATTTGGAAGGCGTTGAACCTAAGCCGGTCACACCAATGTGAAAAACGGAATCGCGTACCCGCGCCACCTTGTAGGGCAAATACCGACAAGCAAATTAGCCTGACGCCTACACCACCATCAGAATTTCACTGATAGTTTTTACAACTCAAATCGGTTATTCTTAAGAGTGCGGAGATAAACCAAACAATATTTCGAGAAAAGGTAAGGTCGGTGGGAATGAATATCCCTAACGAATAACAGTAGTCAAAAAACCCGTACTGCCCTGAGTCTTTTAAGGTAAACCCCAGGTTCCCATTGATAGTAGGAGAGGTTCTAAGCGAGTCGTCGGACAAACACGGCTGGTCCGTGTTGTTAAACTAAAGGAGAAATAAAATGAACTTTATAATTTGGCTTATCGTTGGGGGTCTCGTTGGTTGGGTGGCCAGCATCATCATGAAGACGAATGCTCAACAGGGCATCTTCCTCAATGTTATCGTAGGCATTGTGGGCGCGTTCATAGCCGGTTACGTCATATCCCCTTATTTTGGGATCAGCACAATCAACCAGAACAACTTCAGCCTACCGGCTCTCCTGGTATCGTTGGGAGGTGCGGTCATCCTGCTTTTTGTGGTCAGCCTCTTACAAGGCCGAAGATTTTACCGTCGCTAATAGACTTCACAGGACTTGCTCTTGTTAACTATCAACAATTTAAGGAATGAAAATTTGACAATCTGTGCAATCTAACAGGGTAATTGGTTATTAGTAAATAGTTATTCAATCTCTAATTACCAATAACGACGATTTCAAATGCCCAAATTATTTACGGCTCATTCCTACAGTTTGAAAGGAGTTACAAATTATGACAAATAAAAACAGTATTATCCCGTTTTTTACCGGTTTGGTGATGGGTGGGGTGGTCGGCGCAGGATTGGTCTTACTTCTGGCCCCGCAATCGGGTGAGGAGACACGCAGCCAAATAAGCGCTAAAGGCTTTGCGTTAAAAGATGGGGCGGTCGAGGGCCTGACAGACGCCGGTCATCGTGCCCAGGCGCAGGCGGACGCATGGCAAGAAAAAGGGCAAGATGTAGTCAAAGCCGTCAATCGGAGTAAGGACAACATCATTCAGACGGTCAGCGACAGTAAAGATAGCGTCGTTGAAGCGGTTAGCTCTAGCAAGTAGCAATAGAGATCCCTGCCGAGTATGCCCTTGTTTTGAAACAGGGCAAGTCACTGCTCAATAATTCTGGGGTAAAGGCCTCAGAGGTTTTTAAAATCTCTGAGGCCTGGTAAATTGTCCACATTTATTGATCAGCTACCAAGGGGGGCTAATTAAAGATGCCAGGTATAAATCAGAGGGATGGAGAGCAATCGACCCGTCAAATAGAACATGATCTTATTCATTTAGTTTCGCATCAATTGTTAAACTCTGCCGGCAGCTTGCAAATGATCCATCATTTGTGGAGTGAGCCGGAGGCGCTATCAGCCCCAGTTCAAGCCGAAGTGCTCCAGGTTTTACAGCAAGAGGTAAACTTCTTGCATCGTTTGGGGCGGTACATCTTGCAACTCGATCTGACAAGCAGCAGTGACCTGCTCCTTAATTTCACCCTGGTGGGTATGATTGATCTGATCAAGCAACTGCTCCCCTCATTTCAATTGCAAGACCCGAATCGTGAATTTGAAAATCATTATGAGGCTGACCTACCGCTGGTGTGGGGGGATGCGGAACGATTGCGGGATGTGCTGAATAATTTAGTTAGTAATGCGCTTAAATATTCAACCCCTCTCAGCCCCATCATCATCTCAACGCAACGGGATGGCGATCAGGTCAAGGTCTCCGTCACAAACTCCGGGTCGAGTATCCCAGCGGACGATGAGGAGCGCATCTTTACCAAATTTTATCGGGGCCAGCGACACCACCAATCAGGGTATGGTCTGGGTTTATACCTGGCCCATCGCCTGGTTGAGCAGCATGGCGGACGAATATGGGTGGAAAGTTCGGCTATTGATGAAGTGACTACCTTTTATTTTACCTTGTCTCTGGCCGGCGAAGAGCTAGGGCAGGCCCAATTAACTTTAGAGTAGATCAGGAGGATCTTATGCAATTCAACATTGGTGACTACGTTGTTCATCCGGCCTTCGGCAGAGGCCACATTGTCAAGATCGAGGAAAGATTATCTGACATAGAGACGCGCCCGTATTACAAAATCGTTCGCCCTCAGCACACCATGTGGCTACGAGTCGGGGCTGAGGAGATTACCGGCCTCCGCTTGGTAACAGCCAAGCCGGATATCTCGCCAGAATGGGCGACAGCGGCGGACGTCTCTGCCACCGAAGCGAACGGGGAAATTGATCCTTTGTTGCAGGCAACTCGTTCCGCCTTCACGGCTTGATCCGTGTTCTTAACCTATAAGGAGAAACAAAAGGAGATACCATGACTCACCAAAAAATTGCAATGGCCCATGATAAAAAGATTGCCCTCATCGCGCACGACAATAAGAAACACGACCTGGTGGAATGGGCTGAATACAACCGTACGCTCCTGGCCCACCATCGAATATATGCCACCGGCACTACCGGCACGCTGCTGGAACGGGAGCTCGACTTCGCCATCACCAAACTCCAAAGCGGGCCATTGGGCGGCGACCAACAAATTGGGGCCAAGATTGCTGATGGCGACATCGATTTTATCATCTTCTTCTCCGACCCCCTGGAACAACAAGCCCATGATCCTGATGTCAAGGCCCTGTTGCGGATGGCGATTGTCTGGAACATTCCGATTGCCTGTAATCGAGCCTCGGCTGATTTTATGATCTCGTCACCGCTAATGGATGGCAAATATGATCGGTTAGTGCCGGATTATGAGGGATATCGCACCCGGAATTTAGATACAAACGGGAGCGGGGAATAACCCCTGGTCAGACAAGAGCAGGATATCGATTCCATAACCGTGAGCCAGCCCCACGTTACAGGCCAAATACCTACAAGGGCATCAGCCCAAATCCTACCCCATACTCAGAATTCCACTGATACGCTTCTTCACTCAGATCGCTTACACTAGAATCCTTGAACCTCAAAATTCTTTACAGATGAGACAAGATTTTAGCTCACGGATTTTCACAGATAAACACAGATTTATAAATTATTTTTTTATCGGTGACGATCCGTGTTAATCCGTGAGCCATTCCCCTCGTCGGTTTGAGGCGTAGCTTCGTTGGATTCCTTAATGATATTCCTTAAATTAATTTCAGATAACGATTATCGAGCCAAAAGGAGGCTTTCTATGATTGGGGAAACTAGCGGCAGACCCATTCGCATTGTTTACGTTGAAGATGAAAAAAGCATCAGCTTCCCCATATCGCAAATCCTGACAATGTTGGGCTATGAGGTTAGGTGCGCCTGCAACGGCAAACAAGGCCTAGAAACCGTTGAAGATTGGAAACCAGATATTATTCTGATGGACCTGCGGATGCCGGTGATGGACGGCCCCACAGCTATTCGGGCGCTACACAGTCACCCGGACACTTCAGACATCCCCATTTTTGTTTTGTCGGCCTACACCGATACCAAAACCCGCAACGAATGTAAGCAAATCGGGGTAGACAGATTTATGTCTAAACCCGTTGATATTGACAAGCTTGACGCTGCCATTAAAGACACCCTAAATCGACAAACTCAAGCAAAAGTTAGCGACCTTCGGGACGCACGTCAAGACCTACTCCAGGTAGTGACCTGATCCATGCTACATTGAAATTAGAAAAGGAACGACCCATGAAAGGCAGCGAAAGGCTGTTGACAGTACTGAACCAACTTTTGGCGGATGAGCTAACGCGCATCAGCCAATACCTGGCCAACCAGACTCAGGGCATTGGAGGATAGTTTGATGAAACAGGACTCAACCCATTCAGCGATCAACCGCATTGGCTTCATCGGCAACTACTTACCGCGCCAGTGCGGCATCGCCACATTTACCACCGATCTATGCGAGGCCATCGCCGCCGAATATAGTGACACTACCTGTATCGCCCTGCCCGTCAACGACATTAAGGCCAGCTACGCCTATCCGCCCCGCGTTCGTTTTGAACTGGCGGAGAAGGATATCGCGTCCTATCGCCGCGCCGCCGACTTCCTCAACATCAATAGTGTTGATCTGGTCTGTTTGCAGCACGAGTATGGCATCTACGGCGGGCCGGCCGGCAGCCACATCCTGGCGCTGCTGCGCGAATTACGGATGCCGATTGTGACCACCTTGCACACTGTTTTGCAGGAACCCACCCCCAACCAGCGCCGGGTGTTGCAAGAGGTGGCGGCTCTATCGGATCGAGTAGTGGTCATGAGTGAACGCGGCGTCGAATTCTTGCAAGCGGTCTATGAAATTCCACCGGAGAAAATTGATTTCATCCCCCACGGCATTCCCGATGTCTCCTTTGTCGATCCCAGCTTTCATAAAGACCTATTTGGGGTCGAGGGCAAAATGGTTTTGCTCAGCTTTGGCCTGCTCTCGGCCAACAAAGGCATCGAAACGGTCATCGCCGCCCTGCCCGCTATTGTGGCACGTTATCCCAACGTGGTTTACATCATTGTGGGGGCCACCCATCCCCACGTCTTGCGCCAGGAGGGGGAAACCTACCGCTTGTCCTTGCAACGGCTGGCCCAGGAGCTAGGCGTTGCCAGCAACGTCATCTTCTACAATCGCTTTGTCAGCCTGAAGGAACTCATTGAGTTCATCAGTGCGGCAGACATTTACATCACGCCCTATCTCAACCCGGCCCAGATCACCTCCGGCACCCTGGCCTACACCGTGGGCGCGGGCAAAGCGGTCATATCGACACCCTATTGGTATGCGGAAGAGATGCTGGCCGACGAGCGGGGCGTGCTGGTGCCGTTCTGCGATCCGGCAGCGTTGGCCGAGCAGGTGATCGACCTGTTGGATAATGAATCCGAGCGCCACGCCATGCGTAAACGGGCCTATCTATTTGGGCGGGCCATGATCTGGCCGCAGGTGGCCCAGCGCTATATGGAAAGTTTTGAACGGGCCAAGGCCGAGCGCCGCTCTTTTATTCCGTCCGGATTTGCAGTCAAACCGCTTGACCAACGTCCGGGTGACCTGCCGCCCCTCAAACTCGATCACTTGCTCCACCTGACGGATGACACCGGCATGATTCAACACGCTACGTTCATCGTGCCCAATTATGACGAGGGCTACAGCATCGACGACAATGCTCGCGCCCTGATAGTGTGTACGCACCTGGCGGAATTGGGCAACGGCCAAGTCTTAGCCTTGGCCTCCCGGTATCTCGCTTTTATCAACTATGCCTTCAATCCTGAGACCGGCCGCTTTCGCAACTTTATGGATTACCAGCGCCACTGGCTGGAAGAAAGCGGCTCAGACGACAGTCATGGCCGCACTTTGTGGGCTTTAGGCACCGTGTTGGGCCGCTCTAACACACCGGCCTTGCAAAGTATGGCCGGCTGGCTGTTTGAGCAAGCCTTACCCGCCATTTTGGAAACGACCAGCCCCCGGGCCTGGGCCTTCACCCTGATCGGCATCCATGAGTATCTGCGCCGCTTTGACGGGGACCGCCGGGCCAGCCAGGTTCGGGATGAATTGGCCGAGCGATTGCTGACCTTGTACCAAAGTTGCCGTTCGGATAAGTGGCGCTGGTATGAAGCAGAGTTGAGCTATTGCAACGCCGCGCTGCCGCAGGCTATGCTGATGTGCGGCCAATGGATTCCCAATAAGGCTATGACCGAAGCCGGGCTGGAGTCGCTCAGTTGGCTGGCCGACTTGCAACACGCCGATGCGGCGGGGGGACATTTTGTGCCTATCGGCTCCAACGGCTTTTATCAGCAGGGTGGCGAGCGGGCCAGGTTCGATCAACAGCCGGTCGAGGCCCAAACAATGGCCTCGGCTTGCCTGGAAGCCTACCGCAGTACCGGCGACGAGCGCTGGCGGACCGAAGCCCAACGGGCCTTTGAATGGTTCCTGGGCCGCAACGACTTAAACCTCCCCCTGTACGACCCAACGACGGGAGGCTGCCGCGACGGCCTCCATCCCGACCGCCCCAATGAGAATCAAGGCGCGGAATCAACCCTAGCTTTTCTTCAGACGTTGCTTGAGCTGCGCCTGGCCGAGAATCCCTTACTATCTATGGAGACCCAACCGTAATGAATCAACAATATCCCGAACTTTTTCGGCGCCATAAACTCAATCCCATTTTGACCGCTGCCGATTGGCCCTATCCGGTTCATACCGTCTTTAATCCGGCGGCCACCATGTTACCCGACGGCACCACCCTGCTCCTGTGCCGCGTCGAGGACCGGCGCGGGCATTCCCACCTGTGTGTAGCCCGTTCCGCCAACGGCGTGGATGAATGGCAGATTGACCCCCAGCCTACCTTCACCCCCGATCCCGACCACTTCCCGGAAGAATTGTGGGGCATCGAAGACCCGCGCATCACGTATGTGCCCGAATTGGGCCGGTATGCCGTTGTCTATACGGCTTTTACCCGCGACGGTCCCGGTGTGGCCCTGGCCTTAACGGAAGATTTTCATCATTTTGAACGGTATGGGCTGATTATGTCTCCCGATGATAAAGACGCGGCCCTGCTGCCGCACCGGATTGGCGGCCATTGGGCCTTGATCCATCGCCCCATCAGCTCGGCCCGGGCCCATATGTGGATCTCTTATTCAGCCGACCTGCACCACTGGGGCAGCGACAAAATCATGATGGAAGCTCGGCGGGGAGCGTGGTGGGATGCCAACAAAATCGGCCTGTCGCCGCCGCCTATCGAAACCGGGCAAGGCTGGCTGGTGATTTACCACGGCGTGCGGCAGACAGGGTCCGGGTCTCTGTATCGGCTGGGGCTGGCCCTGTTTGATTTGGAAACCCCAGAGCGTTGCCTCAAACGGGGCGATGAGTGGGTCTTTGGCCCGGAAAAACCCTACGAGTTGCACGGCGATGTGGGCAACGTCGCCTTTCCCTGCGGCTACACCATCCTCCCCGATGGCGACACCCTGCACCTGTATTATGGCGCAGCGGATACCAGCATCGCTCTGGCCACCGGCAGTGTACGCACAATGCTTGAGTGGCTTGAACAGTACGGGTAAGGGGAGAAAACAAAAAAGGGGCAGAATGAAAAGATAGAGAGGATATACAATGAAAAGATTAGGCTTCAGCGACATTCCTGACCATGCCTTTGCTCATAGGTTAAAGATAAGAGAGTATAATGGAAGCGTCAAGAACGAAACCGTCATCGAGACTTGGTATAGATTGAGCTTTGAAGAGGCACGCTCCTTTATTGACAAAGAAGATTGGATTGAACAAAAAATTGAGCAGGGAAAGACCCTTCAGAATCCGTGGATCAAACTGATTACGTATGAATATACAAACACAATAACAGGGAAAATAAGACGGAGTTGGTCCACATCTTTGCGCCCTTACATTCAAGGATATGGCTGTGATGGAACAACAGATCTCAACATTCATGCTCTTGCCAATAGGCTTGCTGAGCAACAGGGACTTGATTATCCTGCCCTCATGGTACGAGCCTATCCCGACGATTTTTCTGTGACCGACGATTTTCAATGGCTCCATGACGAGGATGTGCTGGCAGAAACGGTCATTCCGAAGGATGTAGACGCTGATCTCGTCCTGAAAGATTTGCAAGACATCAACAATTACACCCTGGCGATGGAGTTTGGTATTGAGTTGTATAACCTCGGTGTTATCTCAACAGACTGGGCAAAAATCCGGGATATTCAGGACGTAATGAAGAAACAAATAGAGCAAGATGCCCATAACTGGTGGACCAGGAATGACGAATTGAGAGGATAACGGACAAATCCGTGGCTAAATTAAAGAAAATACAGAAAATCATGGCCGTAGGTTAACCATTTAGTTAAACCACGGCTCCTTAAGCAAAAGGAGAAACATCATGGGTAAAGGTCAAAAGAGTAAAAAGATTACCAAGAAAAAGCCGCTGAAAACCAAGAAGGAAAAAAGGCAGGCGAAACGAGCCAAGAAAAATGAGAAGGAGCCTGAGACCGTCATCAAGCCATAAGTCGATTTTAAGAAAATAGATTGAAAGGTAAAGAAATGCGAATCGGTATGATCGCCCCAATTTCCTGGCGCGTCCCCCCGCGGGGTTATGGCCCGTGGGAGCGGGTCGTCTCGTTGCTGACCGAAGGGTTGGTTGAACGGGGACTTGACGTGACCCTGTTTGCCACGGCGGACTCGCTGACCGAGGCCAAACTGGCCGCCATTTGTCCGCGCCCCTACTCCGAGGACTCCACCCTGGATCCCAAGGTGTGGGAATGTTTGCACATTGCGTATGCCTTTGAGCGGGCCGCCGAATTTGATCTGCTGCACAATCATTTCGATTTTCTGCCACTCTCCTACAGCGCCTTGACGGACACCCCGGTGCTGACCACTATCCACGGCTTCTCTTCGGAAAAAATATTGCCGGTTTATCAAAAATACAACACCTCGACCTCCTATGTATCAATTAGCAACGCCGACCGGCAGCCCACGCTCGATTACGCGGCCACCGTTTATCACGGTATCCCTATGGCTGAATTTTCCCTGCGCCGCAGCCCCGATGATTATCTGCTCTTTTTTGGCCGCATCCACCCCGACAAAGGGGTGGTGGAAGCCATCGAGGTGGCCCATCGCACCGACCGGCGACTGATTATTGCCGGCCTGATTCAAGACCAGACCTATTTTTATGAGAAAGTGGCCCCCCATCTTGACAACAGCCAAATCAGCTACATTGGTCTGGTTGAGCCTGCTCGGCGTAATGAAATTATGGGGGGCGCTTACGCCCTGCTGCACCTGATTAATTTTGCCGAACCGTTTGGCCTGAGCATGATCGAGGCGATGGCCTGCGGTACGCCGGTCATTGCCCATCCGTTAGGCTCCATCCCGGAGATTATCAAACATCAACAAACCGGCTTTATTGTTGACAGTCTGGCGGAAGCTGTGGCGGCGGTGCAGGCCGTAGACCGGTTAGACCGCGCTTCTATCCGCCGCTATATCGCCCAAAATTTTAGTTGCGAGCAGATGGTCGAGGGTTACATCCAGGTTTATCAGCAGGTGCTGGAGCAGCAGCGGGCCACGTTGTAAAGCTAAGTTGTAAGGCAAATACCGACAAAGGTGTCAGTCTACCCCCTACAGTTAAATCAGACTTTTGCCGATAGTTTTCCGAGCTTGGGTCATTTATACTGTTTATATAGCTCATAATGTTTCTAAATATCAGCACCGATAATAATCTTGAAAATAGACAATAAGGAGGACAGCCATTGTCTAAGAATAATACGTCCTATCG
>CAZWZZ010000005.1:0-27749 GCA_964638395.1 uncultured Caldilineaceae bacterium | reverse complement strand
TCGGTTTACTCAGGCTGTGTCCTGAGCTTGTCGAAGGGATGCGATTGCGGTCTACTGATTTTCAATTTCGGGCTAACCTGGTCAGTTCATCAGGCCAAAAACTGATCGACTCGCCAGGTCAAAAGCTCGCCATTTGACCGGTGTTATTTTTCGCCACTTGCCTTATCCTTAAATAAGGGGGAGTCCGTTTTGGTGCAAATAGGCGTTGGGTGAAGAAGAAAGGAGGAAAAATTGTGGCGAAAATGTTAGATAAGACGACGGATCGTGATGAACAAAGGGAGGTAACAATGCTTGAGCGAGATGCTTATCTGGATACCGTCGCCGCGCAACTGACCACCTGGAAAGCGGCGATTGACAAAATGCAGTTGAAAGTTAGCCAAATGCAGCCGATTGACAAGCGACAAGCGTGTGAGACTCAACTCGAAACGGTTGTCCACCAACACCAAGCCCTTGAGCGAAAATTAGAAGATATGAGGCTGGCCGGTCCGGAGACCTGGGATACGCTACGGGCTGAGATGGAGCAGCTTTTTGCCGGATTGCAAGAGATGTTGGCCTGTTTCGAGACCCACGCCGAGCGGCAGGAATTTGAAAATCTGACCTGGGCGAAGGGGCTAGCCGCAGAACATCTGGTCGAGTCGATTGGCTGGGCCGAGGGGCTGGCCGAGGAAGACCCCGTCGAGTCGATTGGTTGGGCCGAGGGGCAAGCCGAGGAAGACCCCGTCGAGTCGATTGGCTGGGCACAGGGGTATCACACGCGGTAAGGAGGCCAACTGAGGAGAGGACCGTATGGACGAAAGGATCGGTTGCTCGAAGAACGGCGGCACGATGGTAAGCCTGGTCACTTGTCCAGGCTTTAAACTGGTTAAGGGGCTAGTGTCAAACAAAGACTTTTGTGGTATCCTATACTTAGATGAAGAGCCAACACCGACGTTGCCTCATCAGCAAGTCTGGGACAGGACTTCGGACGATCCGGTAGGATGAGGGTGGGAGAACCGCCCGGCTATTTGAAGGGTCGTGATGGAGCCGCCAGGCGACGTTAGACAGAATTGGGTATTGAAGTAGAAAGATGGAAGTTCGGTGGAACTGAAACGGGTTAACGAGTAGAAGACCCGGTCGATTGAAACGGTACGGACGAATTCTGTCGAAGCGATGATCCAGCGCCAAGCTGACACTTTATCTATCCTCAGAGCCTCTCATTATGAGAGGCTCTGTTTGTTGTTGCCCCTACTTTTTTTGCTTTTTCTTCTTCTGCTTCTGTATCTTGGCCCAGGTATCCCGCAGCGAGACGGTGCGGTTAAAGACCGGCTTTTCCGCCGTCGAGTCGGGATCGACGACGAAGTAGCCCTTCCGCTCGAATTGGTAGCGCGTGCCGGGCGCGGCCCCGGCCAGGCTCGGCTCCACTTTGGCGGCGGGGATGACCTCTAACGAGTTGGGGTTGATGTTGGCCGTGAAATCCTGGCCCGCCGCCACGTCGTCGGGGTCTTCCTTAGTAAAGAGATGGTCATAGAGACGGACCTCCGCTTCCAAAGCGTGGGGCGCAGACACCCAATGGAGCGTGCCCCGCACCCGCCGGCCATCCGGCGTGCCACCACCCCGCGATTCGGGGTCGTAAGTGCAATGAATCTCCACCACCTCCCCCTGCTCATCCTTGACCACATCGGTGCAGGTGATGTAATAGGCATACCGCAGCCGCACCTCCTGTCCCGGAAAGAGGCGGTAGAAGCGACGGGGCGGATTCTCCATAAAATCGGCCCGCTCGATGTACACCTCGCGGGAGAACGGAACCAGCCGCGTCCCGGCGCTCTCATCCTCCGGGTTGTTGACCGCTTCCATCTCCTCGGTCTGCCCTTCGGGATAATTGTCGATAATGACCTTGATCGGGTCGAGAACGCCCATAACCCGAGGGGCGCGTTGGTTGAGGTCCTGACGCAGGCAATGCTCCAACAGGGCGATATCTACTGTGCTGTCATTCTTGGCCACGCCGATGCGGTCGCAGAAATCGCGGATGGCCTCCGGGGTGTAGCCCCGCCGTCGAAAGCCGGAGATGGTCGGCATGCGGGGATCATTCCAGCCGTTGACGTGTCCATCCCGAACCAGTTGGATCAACCGCCGCTTGCTGAGAACGGTGTAAGTCAGGTTCAGCCGGGCAAATTCGATCTGCTGCGGATGGTAAATGCCCAATTCATCCAAAAACCAATCATACAGGGGGCGGTGATCCTCAAACTCCAGCGTGCAAATCGAATGGGTGATGCCTTCCAGAGAGTCGGATTGGCCGTGGGCAAAATCATACATGGGATAGATGCACCACGTGTCGCCGGTGCGGTGATGTGCAGCGTGCATGACTCGGTACAGGACCGGGTCTCGCATATTGATGTTGCCGGAAGTCATATCAATCTTGGCCCGTAGCACATGTTCCCCTTCTTCAAACTCCCCATTCTTCATTTTCTCGAACAGGGCCAGATTCTCCTCGACGGAGCGGTCACGGTAGGGACTGTTCCGGCCCGGTTCGGTCAGCGTGCCCCGATGCTCCCGAATTTCGTCGGCGCTGAGGCTATCGACGTAAGCCTTACCGGCCTTGATAAGTTGGATTGCGTATTCGTACAGGTGACCGAAATAGTCGGAAGCGTAAAAAAGACGGTCTTCCCAATCAAAGCCCAGCCAGCGCACATCCTCGATGATGGCGTCGATGTACTCCTGCTCCTCTTTGATGGGGTTGGTATCATCCATCCGCAAGTTGCACAGCCCACCATAATCCTGGGCCAGGCCAAAATTGAGGCAGATCGACTTGGCGTGACCGATGTGCAAATAACCGTTCGGTTCCGGCGGAAAGCGCGTATGGACGCGCCCGCCAAATTTTCCACTCTCATTATCCTCGTCAATAATGTTTTTTATAAAATTGGAGGAAGTCGTTGTTTCGGTGTCTGACATTGATGGCTCCCTTCGCCGGTTGAATATTAATAATCTCTATTCTACTCGTTTTTGGGTAATTGACAATGGAGTTGTCTAAAATCTCCAAACCGTATAATATAAGAGCGGTTACTCTGCGGAGCGACTCCCTGAATTCGACGATGATTGCTAGGGAACCTCCCTCAATTGGCTATCGTCTTATTCGGAGTATGAGTCTATGAGTACAATTCAACCGTGGGACCCCCGGGAACGGTTCAGCATTATTGATCCCTCCTCCGATTCCCCCTTGTGGATGGTTACCACCGAACCAACGCTCAACGAGTTAGTCATGCGCCTCCAGCGGCTCAAGGTGGATTTGTTGGATAATCCAACCTCCCGCCAGGAGTTGAAATTTTCCCGGAAACGGGTCAAGAAGGCCCGAAACGCCTTTCAAAATATGATTCGCAACGGCGAACGGGACCTGCACCATCTGTGTGAGTTGTTGTGTGACACCTTTCTCAATGCCTACCAGCGGGAGAGTATTGTCATCGGCGAGATCGAAGCTACCAAAGAACGCTTCACCCTGACCCAGATGATTTCCAGAAAGGAGCTTTACAGCACGACCGACCTTGATCTGGGCACGCGCCAGGTGGATAAGCTCCAGTTCAAAGTGAAAGAGACGTGGAGTCCGGCCAATCTGGTGGCCAACGTGGTCGATTACCAACCCATCGAGCCAAATCCCTACAGCGTGCATCGGATCAGCACCCGCATCAAGGCGGAGGAGGAGATTTGGAACAAGGTGGTTGACGAAATTTTCGATCTGGACACCATCGTGGTCCGGGATAAACAGTTGCGTCACCTGAGCCGCTATGTCAAGGATATTTTTGGGGTCAAGATTGTCGTTGGTGAAATTAGCGACATTTACCGCATGCAGTCGGCGCTGACGACCCTCGATTGGTCCGCCGAGCTGCTACAGTCGCTCGATATTCCACCGCGAGAGATGACCCAACGCCTCCACATCATTGAGACGAAGGATTATCTGGCCGATCAGCAGCGCAAAAAGAGTGGCTGGGAGGCCATCAAATCGGTAGTCAGTTGGTCGGGCAAGACGTTTGAAATTCAGGTGCAATCGCTGCGTAACTTCCTGCGGGAGCGGGAACGGCTGACCAAAGAGAGCCACCGCAGCTTCAAGGCGAGCCGGGAACGGGTCCGCGATCAGGTGGCCGCCCAAATTCCTCTGTTCGGCTTCTACCGGGATTTGTTGCGCTGGCTCTTCCTCCATCCCGACTCATCCCCCCCGGAATATCCCCGGGTTACGTTGCGTCTGGTGGATTAGGATTAAGACTTACCCAGTTGCCGTATTTTACTCCCCTCGGAAGTTGGCTCCTCCCCCGCTGCGGGGGAGGCTGGGAGGGGGTTTTGTCGGTGAACTGCGTAACTCATAGGGGAATTATGAACGCCAAAATCAAAGTCGAAAAAGTTTCTCTCCGGGGGCCGGGTGTTATCATTTTGACCGGCCCCTCAAGCTGTGGTAAGGGGGAAGTGGCCGATGCCTTGTGCCGCACCCTGTCGATTAGCCGCAATTTTCATCTGTCGATGGGCAATATTCTGCGGAAAGCCTTTCAGATGGCCAAAACGGATGAAGGGTATGCCCAGCTCCTGGCCGACAAATATCACATCAGCGCCGCCTCCAACATCTTTGATTGTGTCGATACCGACCCGGACCTGGTCGAAAAGGTCCACAAATATCTGCCGGAGCTGGAAAAATATCTCCAACGGGAAGGCGTGGCCGATTTTACCTCCCAACTGGAGTGGCTGGAATTTTGCACGGTACGCGGCCTGCTCGTCCCCAATCGTTGGACCCACACCTTCATCGCTGCCCACATCGAACACCGGCCCGAGCTGCGGGAGAAGCCCTTCATCCTGGATGGCTATCCCCGGACGATTGTCGCCGCCCAACAACTGATGGAGTTTTTGCGGTCGATACATATCCCCATCATCAAGGTCATTCACCTCAGTATTAGCAAGCAGGAGATGATCTACCGGGCGCAATTACGCAGGCGGGCCGATGACGATTATGAGTCGCTGCTGCGGCGCTACAATTTCTATGTCGAAAATGTGCAACCCAGCGTCGATTACCTCAAGAAGGAGCTGGGATCGGAGGCCATCGCCCTGATCGATGCCCACAAACCGGCGTATGACCTCATCGACGGTCAGAAGGTCTTCAACCTGCAACGCTCCATCGACAACGTGGCCGCCACCGCCCTGCGCAGCCTGGGCGTGCCCCGCCTCATCGTCCACGATTTGCTCGAAGCGGAACGCACCCCCGCCCTCTCCACCGAGTAAGCTACGTCTCGAAGTTTTTGGTCCACAGATAAACACAGATTTTTATCCACATTTTGATTGTATCTGTGACTATCCGTGGCTATCTGTGGACTTTATTCGGGTGCGGCTTCGCTACGTTTTTTGCGTTACGTTCTACGAATTTGCCTCCGCTCGCCAGGCCGTTTACAATCTGCCGAAAGCAACGTCAGGAGAAGAAACAATGGCCGACTACAATGACCGTGAAGCCTTTATCCCCTACCGCCGGGCGGATCTGATCGATATGTGTGTTGAGGATGGGCAACTGAGCGAGGCGGATCAGCCTCAATTTCGGCAGTTTTGCGAGATACTATCAGCCTACTACCATTTTGAGCTGCACCGCAGCCTGGAAATGTTGAAGGAGAACTTCGCCCCTTTCAACCCCGACAGCGACACCAAACGCCGTTTCGAGCCGACGCCGGATGAACAGAAGGCGATGGAACATAAGCTGGTCGAAACGTTGACAATCGTTCTCGAACGGGCTAACTACCAATTGTTGGGCGAGCAGGATTTAAAAACTGCCTTCGAAGAGTCCTCCCTCGTGCCCCTGAAAACCCAGGTCGATTTCGATGATTTCGAGCAGATGGTTTTTTACTACCGGGGCGACATCTTCAAGACGACGACATTCAAGAAGTTTTATTTCTGGACAGAGGAGCGGGAGATCGACATCCTCGAGCGGGTGACGCTGCTGCTCAAGTTCAAACCGGCGGCCCATTTTGAGGCCAAAGGGCAAAAGACAGATGATCTCGAATTTGAACCGGGGAAGATGTACCTTTATTTCTACAAAAATATTCCCCGCCACGACCTGGAACTACTTTTCCCCAACGTCAAGGTCAGTATGACCCTCAAAGATCAACTCCTCTTCGGCATCCCGGCCATCGGGGCCGGCATCGCCGCCCTATTTCGGACTTTGCCCAACCTGCTCCTGATTGTCGGTGCGTTGCTTTTTCTGATGTTCGGTCCAAACGCCATCCGCCAGATTGGTGTCAGCGAGGGGCAGGTGCAAAATATTATGCCGGTTTTGACGGCGGCCCTGGCCCTGCTGGTGGCCCTCGGCGGCGTGGCCGTCAAGCAGTGGACCAGCTACAAAACCAAGCAGATCAAATTCCAGAAATCGTTGACCGACACCCTCTTTTTTCGGATGCTCGACGTCAACGCCGGGGTGTTCCACGCCCTGATCGATTCGGCCGAAGAGGAGGAGACGAAAGAAATTATCCTGGTCTACTACCATCTGCTGACCAGCGACAGCCCCTTGACCCAGGCCGCGTTGGATGACCGGATCGAGCATTGGCTGGAGGAAAAGTTCAACGCCAAGATCGACTTCGACATCAACGGCCCCCTCCGCAATCTGGAAAAGCTCCGGGGCCAGGTGGCCGATGACGGCCCCCTCCGGCCCCTCCTGCGCCGGGACGAGCAGGGCCGGCTCCATCTCCTCTCCCTGGCTGAGTCGAAGCAGGTCATCGACTACGTCTGGGACAATATTTTTCGGTATAACAACAGCCTAGAGCCGGAGACGGTCAAGGCTATCAACAATGTCCCCACCTAGCGGCAAGAAATTTGCAATAGTAGGTCACACATTGGCCCCAAAGATCGAAACCTGTGTTACACTGGCGGGCAAGGAGGTGACTGATGACAATATTAAATGATTACCAAGCCTTTGGCGGTCGCCATTGGGAAACCGGCACGCTGCACAATCATCTGGCCTATCGCGGCTTCACGGCTCCCCACACCGGGCAGCCCTACAGCGAGGCCCTGCTGTTGGGCATCAGCGGCGGGGTGACGGTTGGCTACTTTTCTTTTGCCTACGAGGGGTATGATCCCCAGGTGGCCCTGTTGACGCGCAACACCTTTGCCCCCCTGGAGACGATTTTGGAACGGCTCGGCATCGAGCAGACGCTTCGCCAGACGACCAGCCCCAAAAAGGGCGTGGCTAATCTGCTGGACGCGCTGGAGGAGGGCTTGCCGCCGCTGGTCTGGGCCGATATGTTTAGCCTGCCCTACAACGGCCTGCCTGCCGACGACAAAATGTGGCAGATGTTCCCGATTATCGTCTACGGCTATGAGACAGAGACCGACACCGTCTGGATTGCGGATCGGGCCGGCGTACCGTTGACGGTCACGCCGGAGCAGTTGGCCGTGGCCAGGGCGCGGGTCAAAAAGGACCGCTTTCGCCTGCTGACCCTGGATATGCCCAACCCGGACAAGCTGCCCGGCGCGGTGCAAAAGGGGCTGTGGGATTGTATCAAGCTGTACACCGAAGGACCGCCGCGAGGTTCTAAAAACAATTTCGGCCTGACCGCCCTGAAACGGTGGGCCGATCTGTTGAGCAAGCCCAAACAGCGGCTCAGTTGGGCCAAAGCGTTTCCGCCAGGCCGAAAGATGCTGGCCGGGTTGGCTTCGGCCTTTAGCAACATCGCCCTTTTTGGTAAAGATGGCCAGGCATTGGCTGCCGAGCGGGGGCTGTACGCCGATTTTTTGGAGGAAGCCGCCCTGATTCTGGACAAACCGGCCCTGTCCGAGGTGGCCGCCCCGTTCCGCCGCAGCGGTCAAGCCTGGCGCGAGCTGGCCCTGGCCCTCCTGCCGGACGACATCCCCCCCTTCCAAGAGACTCGCGAGCTGATGATGGACAGCCACCGCCTCTTTTTAACAGAAGGGAACGTGGCCCGGCCGGAGATCGAGCGGATGTACCGCCGGCTGGAAGCGATCAAAGCGGACATGGAGACCGCCTTCCCCCTCGACGAGGCGGGCGTGACCGCCATGCGGGAGCGGCTACGCCGCCACGTCCTGACTATTCACGACCTCGAAGCCGAGGCGGTCAGCCAGTTACAAGCGGCGTTGGTTTGAATCTATCACCCTCGATGGGGGTAGCGATGGCTCGCGTCGGGGGTGGGTTGTTTGGGGTTTTGTGAAATGGGCGGGTGAGATCGCCAGCGTCCAGCCCTAATTCCCGGCCGAGTTGCGTGGCCGTGGTTTTCTCCTGATGAGCCAATTCATAGATGATTCGTGCTTCGGCCTCAAGCCTGAACAATTTAGCAAATTGTTTTACGAACTGCTGAATTTTTAAATTTGAGTTTTATGTTGATGGTAGTATACTGGATACAGTAAGCGCTATAATCATATTGATGAATACAGCGAAGGCTGGTACCCAGATCGTGAGCCATTATGCAACTAGCTGAAACAGTTCGCTCCAGCGACCCTGCCTGGTCTGTTCAAGATGAAGTCAGTGATGAGCAGTTGATTGAACAGATCGCCTCCGGCAGCCACCACGCCTTAGAAATTTTCTATGACCGGTATGCCTCGACCGTGATGGGACTGGCTTACAAAATGTTAGGCGATCAGGCGACGGCTGAGGAAGTGGTCCAAGAAACGTTTTGGCGGCTGTGGCGTCACGCCGAAACATTCCAGGCCAAACAAAGCAAAGCCTCAAGTTGGCTCTTCAGCATCGCCCGCAACTTATGTATTGATACCTGGCGGCGGCGTAAAGTGCGCCCGCAGCCCCATCCGACCGCCGATGGGGAACGCCATACGCTCAACAAACCGGACCCCGGGGCTGATGTGATGGAGTCGGCCTGGACAAAAATAAAACGGACCCATATTCGGCAGGCGATGAATGACTTGCCGCCACCGCAGCGTCAGGTTATTGAAATGGCTTATTTTTGGGGTTTAACGCGACAAGAAATCGCGGAGAGGACCGACACGCCGCTGGGAACCGTCCACACGCGGGCCCGGCTGGCCCTGAAAAAGCTGCGGCAGACATTACAAGAGCAAGGATTTGAGGCATAATGATGAGAAACGAGCAAATTGAAGAACTTCTCCCCTTTTATGCCCTTGGCGTCTTAACCGAAGCGGAGCAGCAACAGGTCGAAGCCTACGCTGCTGAACATCCCGAAGTACGGCAACAACTTGAAGTGGAGGCGTTGGCGCTTGCGAGCTTGGCCTATGATGCCCCCCCTCTGGAACCATCCGCCGCCGTTAAAGAGCAACTGCTGAGTCGTATCCGTGATACCGAACCGGTCGAGCCTGCCTCATCGCCTCAACCCTCGGCCCCATCGCCTGTTGCGCGTCGGGGCTGGTCGTGGCCGACATTTGGTCCCTTGCTGCCGGCGTTGGCCGCGCTCAGCCTGCTGGCGGCGATTTTGGCCGGGGTGTGGGTAGCGATTCTCAACAACGAGATGGCCCAACTCCGCCAGACAGTCACCACTATGAATGAGCAGATGCCCCCGCTTCAAGAGGAAATTGCCGCTTTACGCGCTGAAAACGAAGCGTTGGCTGCCGAAATGGCCGGGCAACAAACGCAACTGGCCGATTTTAGCCGCGATATCGACACGCTCCAAGAGACCACGCTCTCGTTGGATCAAAAACTCTCCACCCAGGCCCAAACCGTCGAGACCATCGACACCACCCTGGCCGATATGCCGCAACAGGCAACGGCTATTTCGGCATTGCGCCAGGAGTTGACCAGCCAGACGGAGACGTTGGCGGCTTTGCAAGAGGAAATCGCCACCCTGCGGCTGGAGAATAACAGCCTGCGCCGCCAACTGACGGCGCAACGCCGGATCATTACGCAGGCGACCGCGCCGGATGCCCAAATCAGGAGTATCACCGGTACGGAAGCCCTGCCCACCGCTCAGGGGCAACTCGTCGCCAACCCCGATGACGACACGGCCGCTCTCATCATCTCCGGTCTCCCGCCTCTTGCCCCCGATCAAATCTACCAATTCTGGTTCGTGCAAAATGATGCCTATGTCAAAGCCGGAAGGCTAGACGTGGACGAAACAGGCATTGGGACGCTCATCGTGGATGTCGATGATGCCATTGGCTCATTTCAGGCGATGGGTGTTTCCATTGAAACGGAAGGCATCGAACCGCAACCGACCCGAGAGAGCATGATTATGCTAGGGTCGCTTTCTTCCTGAAAAAATTTTCTGCCTACCGCGTCCACTTCAACTGGAACTCGATCTCCTCGCTATCTTCGGAGCGCTCGTGTTCGATGCTGATGGTGGCGTGGGTGGGCACGTAGATACGCTCCCCGGCCACTTGAATCGAGAAGCGATCATCATTCTCCAGCGCATCGGCTAACCGGCGCAGCTTGGCCACGAACTCTTTGATGGAATAGATTTTTTCGACGTCACGTTCACCTTTTTCAGCCATTGGATAATCTCCTAATTTAATATTGAGTGGGTCACTATGATAAACGCTTTGGCCGTTTTTGTCTACTGCATTAGCTCGGCGTCGTTGCAGACAGGGGGGCATAGAAATCAAAGGGATCGTCGATCTGCAAGGGAAGCTGGGCTGTGGGGCAGTGGGTTTGCTTAGGCAACTGTAAGGCATCAAAAAGTAGGATGACATCACGCGGAATCTGTTCGTTGATGACACCGGGACCAAACGTTTTTCGCAAAAAAAGGTAGCGAGAGGTAAAAAGGAGGGTCCGCCAACCGGGATGGTAATGCAGGCTGAGGGGATTTTTGTGTTTAACGACGAGCAGCTTGTGGGGAACGCGCAGGTCGGTCGAGAGAAAGGTGAATTTTCCCTGCAAGCTCTGGAGCCGGGGCCGAATTTTTTGAAGATAGGTCGGGTTGTCCAGCGGGGCTTGCTCGGCGGCGAGCAGCCGAAAAATAATCTCGCTATCCACCTCGGCCTGTCGCGGCAGGGCGAAGCGGTCGAACAGATCATCATCATTGTCGATGTGGCCATTGTGGACGCCGACGATAGAACCGATGTGGAGCGGATGGTCATTCGCCAGATCATCCGGGTCCCCCTTGGTTGGCTTGCGCGTATGGCCCAACAGCAGCGTCGTCCGGGCGTCGAGATTGTCCAACAAGGCGTGATAGGTGGGCGTCCTCACAAATTGGCTGGCCGGGAGAGGGCGTTTATAAATAGCGACGGCTCCATCCTGGCCGACTACAGCGACACCGGTAGCGTCCTGACCCCGCTCTTCGTTGAACAGGAGGTTTTGGGTGAATGTTTCTTTGATCGCCTGCCAAATTTCGGCAGGTCGCTCTTGAGGATACAGGATCGTTCCGGCCAAGCCACACATAGATTGTCTCGTCAAATTTTCTATTACGCGATTCTACGCAGGACGCATCCTGAGTAGGCGATAGCCGTATCGAAGGGTGCGAACTGCGTAGAATCGTTGTTCACTTTATCAACTGGTGAAAACCATCGTTCCCTGGCGAGTATCCCAGCGCAGCCCCCGCAATGCTTGCAGGCGGGCCAGACGCCGTTCTAGCTCCTGGGGCGTTAGGTATAATTCGCGAGCGGCGAACCAGTGCCAGGCATCGACCGACGGTTGGGCCGTCCACTCGCCCAGCTCGATGCGCTGCATCAACAGCCGGTCCGTCTTATCCAACCCCACCTCATCGACGTTGGCCCGTTGGCCAAGCATCGCTTCGATTTCGGACCAATCATACCCGGCGCAGCGTAGCAGCGAGATCGGATTTTCGACCAGGAAGAAAAGAACATCGAGCGCGGGATTGTCCTCGAAGCGATCAAAAATCGGTCCCAGAAAATCGAGCAACTCGTAAGCGCCCTGCCGTAACTCCTCGATGATTTCATCGGTGATGCCGCTGGTGTCGCTGGTGGCCAGGTTGCCGTCATTATTGCTCAACAGGTTCATCACCGTCACCTTGCGCCGCCAGGGGTCGGTTTTGCCGACGTGGATGACCCCGTACTGGCTCAGATCAACCGCTTTGAGCAGCATCGCCAGAAACAGAAACGTTTTGGCCGTCACAGAGGTGGGAGAAAGATCACTGTCGGGAAAGCGGAACTCGATGTGGAAGGGCAGGACGTTCCCATTTTTGGTGAAGTCGAGATGTTCCAGGTTGAGAAAATTTTGATGTTTGGGCACGGCCCGGCTGTCATTGAGGCGGCGCTGAATCTCGGCCATTGTCATCGTCGCCGGCGAATATTGCACCATCTCCAGATGACTGTTGTGATTGCGCCGGCGGCAGAGGGCTTCCCGTCTGTCGCCGCCGCTGGTCAAAAATTTCAACTCAGGGGCATACCGCCGGGTTAAATTCCACAGATTGGCTAACACGATTTCGGGAACCGGTTCGGCCAGCCCCGGCGTGAGGAGATGAAAATGAAGCCCGCAGGTGGGTCGGGGCCGAGCGCCTTCCTGCTTGAGGACGTTCATAATGTTGGTATACTGCTTTTGCAGGGCGCGGAAGTGGGGCTGGCGGCCAATGATGCGAATTTCGATGCCACAATGCTCTGTTTTGACATCCAGCACGCCGTTATTTCCCAACCGTTCCAGGCTGCCGGAGGGGGCCAGACCGGCCTGCACCGCCGCTTCAAAATCGGGCCGTTTTTTTCCCTTCGGCGGGGCCACCTCCAGCTCCGTGCCCACTTTCGTCACCCGATAGAACAGATCTTTCCAATAACCGGCTTCCATCGGGGAGATGGTATCCATACGGCGTAGAATAATCGGGTCTTTCACAGATAGCAATCCTGGCTCTTACCGCTACACTGCTGCGTCAATGAATAAATCTGAAGCTCTAGCCAAGTCCGTGACCTGGCAGGTTGCCTGGGCCAAAGCCGCAAGTTCAAAATCATCCGGCGTAGGGGAGAGGCCACTCGGTGTGGCGATACGTTTGGACAACAATCGCCGTTCCGAGTGGCCTCTCCTCCTTACAAACCCGGAACCAATTTGCGAAACGGTCTATTTAGATACCCTTGAACGTAATAATCGAGCCTTTGCCTTCAACCCATTTCTCGACATCTTCCCGCATTTTGAAATCCATACGGCGCAGGGCAGCCTGGCAGGCGTTCAAAATGGGACAGATAAAGGGCTTCTCCACCCCCGCTTCGACCAACTTATCGGTGAAGCTGCGGTTGACACAGTTGCACACTTTCAGTTCGATGTGATTTTCATCTTTCGTTTCGACTTCGATGTCGCTGGCGAAGCCAAACTCATCGACGAAGATGCGGGCGATTTCCATCATAACTGCCTCCGGGTCTTCACCGGCGATTTCCAGGCCCATCTCCTTTTCCATCATTGTCAAAATCGATTCGCCCATGGGGCCGCTCATCGAAAAGGCAGACTCACCCAACATATTCCACGCCCCGGCTGATAAACTCAGCAGCGCCATATTGGTCAGACGCAGACGATTTTCCTTCTTTTTTTCTTCAGTAGCCATGAATTACTCCTTATGGGATGATTGGGATTGAATTGAATAGGGATCGTAAAATGCCTAAAGAATGTCGTGCAGTTTCTGGGTCATATCCCGGACTTCGGCGAAGGCCATGCCCAAGTTGACCTGATGGTTGGTCAAGCCAATGAAGAGCGTATCGTTATCAATACCGGAAACGATGATATTTCCTTCTTCGCCTTGAATCAGGGTTTGTTTGAAAACACCCCGCTTGAGTTGATCGACGCTGCGCTTGCTCAACCCCAGAACAGCGGCGGAAGAAGCGCCCACCATATTCTCATCCAGGGCGCGTTGGGGCACGTTGGCCGAGTAAACCAGGCCATCGACGCCAACGATGGCGGCGCCATTGATGTCCGCCGATTCGGATAATAGATCGGCCAACGCATCGGACAGTAGTTCACTTTTCTTTTTTGCCATTGTTGTACTCCTATAGATGGGCCGTTTTTAGAAAAGCCACAGCGTGGAAAAGCAGAGCCACCGGGAAACGATAAAGTGATGGCTTTTCTACACGGCATCAGTGTAATGATTGATCGTAATCGTGCTATTCTTCACAAGCAATGATAGCACAAATTAGTCTCAACGAAGGTTGGGAAAGGTTGGCGAAGGTTTGCAAAAATTGGACAGCGGGGAAGCGCGGCGCTTTAAATAATTGTGAGGGACTACGGCAACCAGGTTGGGCGATTGCCGGGGGTGGCGATTTGGCGGCTCTCGGTGGTCTCTACATCCATCAGCCAGATGCCGGGCAGCGTGCCGACCTCTTTCAGCGGGAAGCGTTGGTAGGCCAGGCTGCGACCATCCGGCGACCAGACCGGCAGGCCGTGATGCAGGTCGGGGTCGGTGGTCAGATGGCGGATGTCACTGCCGTCGGGGCGCATCACAGCCAGTTGTTTGCCCATCGAGGCCCCGGCCGCTTTGCGGGTCAAAGCCAGCCATTCCCCATCCGGCGACCAGGCCGGGGAGCCATCCTCGACCAGCGGTTGGGTCTCGCTGAGATCAACCAGGTTGCCCTCTTCGGGGGAGATACTCAACAGGTGGACGGCAAAGGCTTCATCGCCAGCCTTGATGTCCGGCACGACCAACCGGTTCTCGGTCGGACTCCAGACGGGGACGCTACCCAGGCGGCTTGGCACGACCAAACTGCGGCCATCGCTGATATTGTACATCTGCACTCCCTGCGTGGCAGGTGACACATACCCTAGCCAGCGTCCATCAGGCGACCAACTGGCCCCATAACCGATAATTTGTTCATCGGCAAATACCGGCACCGTCTCAGTATTAGTTAGGTTGAACCACCATAACCGGGGCGGGCCGGGAGCCGCGCCGGGGATGATAAAATTCCGCCGTTCATACACAAAACGGCGACCATCCGGCGTCCAGACCACTCGCTCACAGACCGCTTCCGGGCAGGCCAGCAGCGGGAAGCGGTCGCCTCCATCGGGGGTGACGGCCCACAAATCGCTCCCCTGATCCTCTCGCCGGGCTGAATAGGCGATGGTTGCCCCATCCGGGGCGGGACTGTAGCTGGTGATACCGAACGGTTCATCTGTTAGTTGGGTCGGTTCGCCGCCGGTGGGATCGATTAGATAAAGTTGCTCCTTTTCGTTGGCGTCCGGGGCAACGTAGAGGAGGCGGGGGCGGCGGGTCTCGAATTGCCACTCGAGCAAGCCGCGCACCGGTCGTCCCCGCACACTCTTTAGTTGGTCGTCGATGGCGACGGTGTAGGTCGTTTCCGGGGCCAGCGGTTGGGCCGAGCTGAAGGTCAGCGTCGTCTCCTCCCAGCGCACCGTGCCGCTGACCGGGGGGGTAAAGGTCAGCGGCAAATCGCTGTTGGGCAAGACGATGGGTTGGTCGAAGGTGACACGGATGCGCGTGTTCCCGGAGACAGCCGTGGCCCCTTCCGCCGGACTGACACTGACTACCTGCACCCCGACCCGGTCACCGCGCCAAACGAGCAACACCACCAACAGGGCTAACCCGGCCAAAGTAGCGATGACCAGGCCATCGAAGCGGGTCAATCCCCGTTTTTGCCAAAATGGGAAGGTTGGGGCTGGGGGGGAGGTGTCTTGCATTGGTTTAGAAGGGATAGAGATAGGGCCGCTCCGGGACGTCGGTCGGCGTGACCGACTCGGCGATGACGAGCGGCGTTTCCTCCCCGGCAAAGGGTTGGATGGTCAGGGTGCCTTCGACTTCGACCCACTGATCGGCGATCAGGTCAGCGCCCGTTGGCCACTGCACCACCAGACCGATGGGCGCGGCGTCGGCGGCGCAACAACTGACTACAAAGCGGCTGACCATAAATTGCTCCTCATTAAAACGCTCGTCCCGGTAGACGAAGCCGACGACCTTGACCTGCTCTTCTTCAAAGCGGGATTGATCCTGCGCGGTGCGGAAATCTATCAGCCAGTCGAGAATATTTTTCTCATCTTTGGGCTTACTGATGACCTCGTTGCTGTCAGGCGATGAGGCTGAGGTCAGGGACTCCACGCTAACATCCCGGTTGACCATAGCCGAGGCCCCCAGCGGTTTGGGCGGCACAAACAGGCCCAGCGCCACCGGCAGCATCAGGAGGGCAATGCTGCCCCAGGAAAAATGGCTGTGTTTGTGCCCGTCGTGGTGATGATCGTGGTCGTGATCGTGGTCGTCGGTCTGCGGTTGAGCGGCTCGGTAGCTGTAGCTGCCGCCGATGACGATCAGGCCGATGGCGGCAAAAATAATCAGCCAGACGAAGCGTTCGTGAATGTAAAAGAACAGTTTGCCGTTCCAGAAGCGGCTGTATAGAAAAAGGCCCAGAGCCATCAGAGCCAGGGCTTTGATCGTTGCTTTCATTTACCACCTCACGTTTAGGTTCATATAAAGGGTTATCAACAGAGTCAGCAGCAGCGGCAGCAGAATGAGATAGAGAACCACCCGCCGTTTGAAGATGCCCAGGAACATCAGGGCGCTCTTGATATCAACCATCGGGCCGAAGACGAGAAAGGATAAAATCGCTGCCGGGGGGAAGGTATTTTGGAAAGCCAGGGCCAGAAACGCATCGACCGTGGAGCAGACCGATAGGACAAAGGCCAGGGCCATCAAAGCCACAATCGAGGTCAGCGGGTCGCCACCCAGAGCCAACAGTACGTTTTGGGGAACGAGCGTTTGCATAGAGGCCGCCAGCATCGAGCCGGCGATCAGGTAACGGGACATATCGATGAAATCATCCCCGGCGGTTCGCATCGCCGCCCAGAAGCGATCACTCAAACGTTGGCTGGTCTGATCGTGATGATGATGGTCATGGTCGTGTTCGTGTTCGTGGCGAATTGCTTCCTCTTCGGGCAGTAAAATATCTTTGGGGTTGGCCAGGTAGAACAGCAGACCAATCAGCGAGGCGATGACAAAGGTCAACAGGAAGCGGCCCCACAAAATTGGTCCCCAGCCGAAGGCAGCGTAGGTGCTGGCAAAGACGACCGGGTTGATGACCGGCGCGGAGAGCATAAAGGCGATGCCCATCGAAATGGGCAGCCCTTTTTGGTAGAGGCGGCGGGTGACCGGCACGACGCCACACTCACACACTGGAAAGACCAACCCCAACGAGCCGCCCATCAGGGCCGCCGAGATGGGGTTGCGGGGAATAAAGCGGTACAGCAAATCCCGGCTGACGAAGATTTCCAGCAGGCCGGAGACTAGCGACCCGGCCAGCAAAAAGGGGGCCGCCTCGATAAAAATGCTCAGAAAGATGGTCACGAAGGTCTGGAAACGAGCGTTGAAGGCTGTTGAACTGACCCCATTTTCCCGGATGAGGAGCGCCAAGCCCAGCAGCAGGATCAGCAGGCCAAAGCGCACGGCGGGCCGGGAGAGAAGCGGGCGGGTATCGGCTTGAGGTTTTACGTCGGTCAGTCCGGCCGGGGCCGCAGGTGTGTTGATGGTTTCCATAGCCAAAAATTATATCGGATGAATAGAGGATGTCAAATAGGATATTTAGCTACCGGGCACAAAGTGAAAATTTTACGAACCATCTCAACGGGTAGCCTGATTGTAGGAGACGAACAGTTGGCCCAGCCCATCGACTCCGTGGGGATCAAAATAAATGGTGTTGAGCGTCATCTCGAAGGCGGGATCGAGAAGGTCCCCCTCGACAATGCTGGAAAATGGCTGCCCGCCCAGAAGCCGGTTGGCCTGAGTCAAATAGAGCCGGTCCAACGCGCCCCCGGCCATCAGCAGGTGTAGGATTTTTGGCCCGGCGGCTGAATAAACGCTCCTGTAGCCCAGCTCGGTCATCTGTTGCACCATCCGGTCGCCCGCCACACTGTCCGCCCCGGCCACGATGACCTGCCCGGCATTGGCTTCGATTTCTGCGACCCGGTCCGGGTCGGGGTCGGCGGTGGTAAAGACCACCACTCTGCGCCCCCCGGCGGTCAGCACATCGGGAATCGGAAACTGCAAACTGCCACTGACGATGGCAATGTCCGGCTGCGGCGACAAGCCCCGGGCCTGCCGCCAATCTTTCAAGTCGGCAAAGGCGGGATCATCCACCCGCAAAATTTCCTGGGCCCGGCCATCGGCCCAATCCCGTAGATAGCGACCACTGCTGATAATCAAATCGGCCTGGGCGGCCAACTCCTGAAATAGCCGCCAATCCCGATCATTGGCCGTGTTGTTAGGAACTATCATCCCCGGCTTGGTTGGGTGGGGGATGGCAATGCGACCATCGAGACTGGTCACGAAATTGCCGTACACAAAGGCCTGGTCTGTTGCTTGGCTATATTGGCGCAGATTGTGAGCCAGATAGGTCCCTTTGAGGGGACGCTCTGCGGTTGGCAGGGGGTAAAGTTGGGTGATGTTGTCCATAATTTTTTCCTCTGAAAATCAGTAGACCACAGCATCATCACTGCCCACTCTACCACAACTGCTGCACGCCTGCAACTCTCAAATCTCAGAGATGACTCCCAAAAATAAAAATGCGCCAAACACCGCTCCACCGCTCCATTGAAGAGCGGTGGCTTGACGCATCAAAACAAGGTTCGGTTGAGAGATGCTCGTACCTACGGACACTGCACAAAACCCTGCGACCAGAGACAGCCGCCGCAGGTGGGGAAGGTGTTGCCCGAACAATCTTCGTAGGTGGCCCCAAAGCGTTCGCAGCCGCCGCAGGTGGTGCATGGGGAGAAGTGGAACCGGCGCAGCTTATCCCGAAAGGCGCTAAACTCTGATGACTCCCAAATTGCCGTAAAGGGCCGCTCATTGATGTTGCCGAAGCTGTGGTGCGTGACCCGCTTGCGACGCCCGTGGACGTAGACGGGGTGGGTGTGGAGCAGCGGTAGGCAAGGGCTAACTTCGCCATCCCAGCGCAGGGCGGCGTACCCTTCCTGGGCAAAGCGGCAGTAATCGTTGCGTCCGCTCATGCTGACATCGAGCAAGCTGAGGCTGGCCGTCGAGCCGAAGACCTCGCCCAGAGGAGCCAGGGTCTCGCCGTTCAGGTCGAATTTGGGCAGGCTCAACTCCGGTACCCAGCGGGAGGCCCGAAAGGCGCAATTTTGCAGGGCGCGGGCATACAGAATTTCCCGCTCCATCTCGGCCAGGTGGGGAACCAAATTGGAAACAACGATCCGGTTCGCCCCCAGATGGGTGGCCAGGTGGGGCAGTTTGGGCAGGTCGGCCACGTTCCGTTTCATGGCCACAAAAGCGATGCCCACATCCGGTTGCCCCCGTCGCCCCCGCCGGCGCAGTTTGATGCGCCGCAGGCTCCGCAGGTTGGCCATAACCTGGCCCAGACTGCCCTTGACCCGAATATCGGCGTACAAATCCGGCTCCACGCCATCAATCGACACCGTCAGGCTGTCCAGATTGAGATCGACCAGCGCCTCGGCCATCTCCTCATCGAGCAGCGTGCCGTTGGTGGTCACCTCGACCCGCGTACCGAGGGCCTTGGCCTGCCGGACCATATCCAGAAAATCGGGGTGGGCCATCGGCTCGCCGTAGCCGCTGAGGTGGATGGTCGGCGGCGAGGGCAGGTGGCTGAGGTCAGCCATCAACTCGGTAAAGGTGTGGCGAGACATCCCGCCCGTTGGCTCCTCCCAGACGCGCTGCACACACATCTGGCAATCCAGATTGCAAGCAGTGGTCACTTCGACGTACAGTTTGGTTAAGGCATCAGCTTGGGTCACGATAGCGTTCCTTTCGCATCAAGTTCGATTCAAAAAGATAACTCAAGTGGCTACCTTGCGGCGAAAAATCATCCTGAGACGCTATTTCAAAAGGGGAAGTTTACAGCGTTGTCCACAGATTCACCCTGATATTCACAGATTTTTATCAGAATTTTGATAATATCAGTGACAATCTGTGTCTATCTGTGGACCCCGGAACTCTTTTAAAACAGTCCTGAGTGCCGGCAGGTGTATCGAAGGATGATTTTTCGTCGCAGCCGGTGAGTTCAGTAGATAAAAAATCCCACGCTAATCATACCTTATGTTGTTTTAGCCGACACGCGGCAGATGGGCAGGCTTGGACCTGGTCAGGAGGATAGGGTTTGACCTGGTTACCTGTTCAGGAGATCAAAGTGGGGCAATTTTTCATAAAATTGATCGACCGTTTGCAGCCTATCCAGAGTCGTCAGGCAAACAAATTGGTCGGCCAACTCGCCGATCTCGGCGGCGGCAGAACTGGTGCAGACCGGCACGGCGACAATGACCCGGAGCGGTTGATCGGGGCGGGCGCTGGAAGTCACCCAGCGTAGAGCCGCTTTCATCCTCTCGCCGGCGATGATGCCGTCATCGACCAAAATCACGACCCTGGCGTGCAGGTCGAGGGCCTGCCCCCGGCGAAACCGCTCGATGTCCCGCCGCGCCCGGCGTTTGGCGCTCTCGATAGCCTGGGCGATGTAGCTGCCTTTGTGTCGCAGCCGGGGCAGGGCTTCTTTGTTCAAAGTGACCATGCGCTCTTCAGTCACCGTGCCGATCAGTAAATCGGGGTAAGCAGCCGCCCGAATCTTTTTGACGACCACAATCTGGTGGGGACAGTCCAGAAAAGCGGCCACCACCGCCCCGACGGGTAGACCGCCGCCGGGGAGCGAGAGGACGAGCCGCTCCTCTCGCTCCAGCGCGTGGAGCAGCGGTTCCTCGGCCAGGGAGACGGCCAACTGTTTGCCCGCCTCGGTTCGATCTATAAACATCGGCTGTTGACCTTCTCCATTACTAGACATAGCTAACCGCTTCATCGGCGACCGGGATGTAATCGACGGCATCGACGATAAGCTGGGTGGCCCCGTCGATGTCCAGCTTGGCCATATTGATGACCAGGTCGTAATGGGCCGGGTCAGCCCAGTCGATGTCGTAGAACCGCTTCAAATATTCCGCCGAGGCCCGGTCATGTTTGATGATGGCCTCCTTGGCTCCGCCCCAGCTAAAGTTGGCCCGGTCGTGGAGGTAGCGAACCCGTACCTGATGGGGGGCGATAATCCGCACATGCAGAGTCCCCAGCCGATCTTTGAGAAAAGCCTGCCGCCCCGACCGACAATGACTGCGTTGCCCCGCGTATAAGCGGTCTCCAGAACGGCCTGAATGAGATTCAGGCCTAGACCATCGTCTCCAACTTAAAAGAAACGTCCAGCTTAACCCGGTACGCAATGACCTGATGCCCTTCGACCCGCAGGTCAAGAGCTTTGACTTCAGCGATCCGCAAATCGTGGAGGCTGTGGCCGGCTTGCTCTATGGCGTGCTTGGCCGCATCTTCCCAAGAATTTTCACTGGTCCCTACCAATTCAATGACTTTGTAGACACTGTCCTTCATGATTTTGCTCCTTACATTCACTCATTCAACCACTCATTCAACATCGCCCGTAGCCACCTGCAACCAACGTGGTTTCGTCTCAGCCCATCACCCCCTTTCAACGAGGAGCTTTCTCGGAAAGTCCAAAAACATTACAGCGAATGAGGAAAGCAACGAATAGCCTATCGCTTACCCTTTCGTTGTGTTCCAAATTCGTTGTAGTTCAGTGGCACAATCATTATTTCGAGAAAGCTCCGAAAGAAGCGTTAATTTATAACTAACCGAGGGGACAAATCAACCCCCAAGTCAGTGACAGCCTCAGCCCAAGATTTATCTTTGCCGGCAAATGACCAGCGGGACGTGCCTCTCCTCAAGGGGAATTGGGTCAGATCATAATCTCCCGGCTCCAGGGCGAGCAACGGCAGCCGCTCCTCTGAACCGGCCCGGAGAATGACCATGTCACCCGGTTGGTAGACCGGCCCCGGATCGATGCGAATAAAGGCCGTTTTCTTGGCAAAATGGAAGCGATCCAGGTTGGTCAAGTTCCCGCGCAGCGGGGTTTCCCAATCATAAAACACCAGCCAGGGGAGCTGCGACTCAGCGTTGTCATACAAACTGATCCGCAGCCGAAATCGGCTGTCGGGGTTGGGATTGGTGATGAAGAGAATGGCCGCCGTATGCTCAACCAGCCCCCCGCCGCCGGCGGTCATTTGCCGCAAATCGACATCGGTGGAAATATCGGGATCAATGATGATCGTGTCGGTATCGCCCGGCTCAGACTGCTCGAAGAGGCAGATATGATCACCGAGGTGGTACTCATCGCCGGGCCTGACCACGACGCGGGATGTTTTGCTTGTCCCGTACCGGTCAAGGGCCTGGAAATATTGCCGATCATCGACGTCGTGATCATCCAGTCGATAACAGGGCAATCTGTCCTCTGTTTCTTTGTAGAGATCAACGTAAAGGTGAGCCATTTTTACCTCCTTCAAAAATATAGTAAACAGTATTCGGTTGTTAGTTACTTGCTTTCGATGTGGATGTTGCGAGTGATTACAGCGTAGACCAATTTTGGTTACGAGGAAACAGTGGAGAAATTAGCCAAACGGAGTCGCTTGAATCAGATTCAAGTTCGATTCGATGATCGACATCGTGGCGGGGTATCATTATTTTATCGGTTGGGTCAAGGGGCGACCCTCAACCCAACCGTCATTCCATTTCATTCAAATCAAATCAAATCAAACCAAACTAGCTTATTATTCACCGAACTTTAACGTCGTAAACGTATATAGGATCGCCTGTTCCGGCCAGGCGTGACGAGGTAGGCCAGCCTTGCGGCACAGAGCGGCCAGGAATGTCTCTCGGCCCCAGCCCCGCTCCACCGGCACCTCCGGCAGTAATAGCCCCCGCTGTTTGCCCTGGGTAAGCAGCAAGCCGTGGATACCTACCTTGATTTGTTTTAACTCGGTTACGCTGTAAAGCGGCGACAGCACCGAGATTTCGAGACGAAGTTGGCCGACCTCCTCCGGTGTGACCGGTGGCAGGCGCGGGTCGCGGGTGGCCGCGGCGACTGCCATTTCCTGCACCACCTCGTACAGGGGCGTATCGGGCCACACATGGCCGATGCAGCCCCGCAATCGTTTCTCCGGGCGGGGTACGTCGGGCAGGGGGGTGGGTTTTAACGGTGAGGCTAACGCTTCGATGGTCTTGGGCTGTGGTGGTTTGTGGCTGTGGGGATGCTCATAACGCCACAGCGTGACGAATACCCCCGCACACCGCCTCAACATCGGATCCTCGACCGGCTGATTAGAGAAACAACCATTCTGCAAGTAGGTGATAATCGCCTCCCGAGCGAAGGTCAGCAACTGTCCTTGCTGTAAACTGTTCAAATTTGGTAAATCATAACGCCATTGGGCGGGTGAATTGTCGCTCATTGGCCCCAATTTTATCCTTGAAAAATCAATTGTGCTAAGGTTTTGTGTTTTTAATCCCATCCAATACCTCCTCTCAATTTTCGGAAAACCCTCTTTATTCATAGCAAAGAGCAAGCAGCAACCATTGATGCAGAAATCACCTCCTTTGGTGATACAAACCATTTCAGAAATTTACACAACTATTGGTTTGTCTTACGTTTTCCTAAAGCTGATAGCGGAGTGGAAATGACGAAAAGTGAGGATAAGAAATAATAGAGCGCGGCCCGGTAGAATCGACTGTCCCACGCTAATCATACCTCAAGTTGCCTCAACAGGCACGCGGCAGATGGGCAGGATTTTACCTGGTCAACAGAACAGGCTTTCACCTGGACAGGTGACCAGGCCCCCGGTTTAGCTCGGATTGCCAAATCCGAGCCGGGCAATTTGGAGCCACTGAGACTGTGTTACAAGCCTTGAACCAACTCTTGCCGCTCGCCCCGAACATAACGGATCACGTCGGCCACGTCAAAGGCCAGGGCAATCCCGTTGATAATCATCACCGCCCGGAGCCACAGGCCATAAACATCGGTCGGCGGCACCAGGTCGAGGCGGGTCCACAAGAAGTAGAGCAGTCCAAACCAGAGTGAGAAGAGTTCGCCGGAAACTACCCCTGTTGAGAGAGGGGCCGCCGATATTCGACCCACTGCATCACCAGAATGGCGGTCGTGCTGAAAATAGCGAATCCGGCCAGCAAAGGGAGAATTGCGCCATTATAGTTCTGGCCAATGAGAGTGCCGAGGGAGACGGAGATAAAAGTCGAGAGGGAGCCGACTACCGCTGCCCCGACACCGGCAATGTGGCCGAGCGGTTGCATGGCCAGGGCGTTGAGGTTGCCAAACAGGATGCCGACGCAGAAGAAGGCGATCAAAAAATAGAGCATGAGCAGCCACAGCGGCGGGTGGCCGCTCAGGGTGTAGGCGACCCCCAAGAAGATGATCGACAGGCCGCAGATGATCTGCAAGGCCCCGCTGGTGAGAGTATGGGTTCCGTAGTGCATTACCAGCCGGGTATTGAGAAACGAGGCCACGCCAATAGCCAGGGCCAACGCCGAAAAGTAGAGCGGAAATTGCCGACCCAGACCATACTGCATTTGAAAAATCTGCTGGGCCGAGTTCAGGTAGCCGAGGAACGCGCCAAAAATCAGCCCGGTGGCCAGGGTATAGCCAAAGGCCGTCCGAGTCAGGCAAACCTCCTTGACAGCCAGCCCAATTCGGATTAATGAAAAAGGCTGGCGTCGATCAGGGGCTAATGTTTCCGGCTGGCGCAGGGCGAACCAGGTGCAGGTGATGGTAGCCAGTAGCAAAAACAGGCCGAAGATGGCTCGCCAATGGGCGACGATCAGCAACGCCTGCCCCAATGAGGGAGCGATGGCCGGAACCAGGATAAAGACGGTCATCACAAAGGAGATGACCCGGGCCATATCGCGCCCCTCATATTGATCGCGGATGAGGGAGATGGTCACAATGCGTGGCCCGGCTGCCCCAACACCTTGCAATACCCGCCCAGTCAGCATCACTGAAAAACTGGTGGCCGTCAGGGAGAGGAGACTGCCCACCATAAACAGGCCGAAGCCGGCATAGATCGCCGGCTTGCGACCAGTGCTGTCAGAGATGGGGCCATAAATAATTTGACCGATGGCCATGCCCAAAATCAATAGTGAGATAATCAGTTGGTTGTCATTGGCCCGTTGCACATCCAAGTCCTGGCCGATGTCGGCTAAGGCCGGAAGCATGGTATCAATCGATAGGGCCACCAGGGATGTCATCAAGGCCATCAGGGCCACAAATTCGCCAAAAGGCAATGCTCGGTGGCGCTCTGTATGTATTGGGGAGTCGTTCATTCGCTTCCTGTTTTAGGACCAATACGGGGCTGCTATTCGGCGGTGGGGGCTAATTTTTTCTTGTAGGGAAAAATATGGATGACCTCACCATTTTTGAGGCGCTTCTGAATCCCGCGCCAAAATTTGGCCTCGAACAAGTCGGCGTGGTGGTCGATGAAAACCTGCTCCAAATCATCCGGCAGGCCCAGGAAGTGGCGGAACTCTTCGGGGAAAATGTCATTTTCGTCCGGCGTAAACCAGGACTCGGCGGCAAATTCATCCTCGAAGTTACGGGCCGGAGGCATCTTCCGAAAGCGGCAGTCGGTCAACAGGCACAATTCATCATAATCGTAGAAAACGACCCGCTCGTGGCGAGTCACGCCGAAATTTTTGAGGAGCAGGTCGCCGGGAAAGACGTTGGTGACCATCAAATCCTTGATGGCCTTGCCGTAGTCGATGACGGCTGCCCGGGCCGCTTCTTCATCAACCTGGCGCACGTAGAGATTGAGGGGCGTTACCCGTCGTTCGACGTAGGCGTGTTTGATGATGACGTGATCGGGATCGACTTCAATTGTTTGGGAAGCCACCTCTTGTAGCTCGGCCAGGGCCTCCGGCGAGAAGCGGTGCCGGTAAAATTTGAGATGCTCAAACTCCTGGGCATCGATCAAGCGCCCGGCCCGGTCATGCTTGAAGACCAGCCGATATTTATCCATCACTTCGTCGCGGGTTGTGGTTTTGGGATAGTCGAATTGATCTTTGATGATTTTGAAGACGACATCGTAGTTAGCCAGGGTAAACACGCTCATCACCATCCCCCGCTCACCGGGCGCAATCTCGAAACGATCATCGGAATGGGCCAGGTGGTGCAGCAGGTCGCGGTACAGTTCGGTTTTGCCATGTTTGTTGAAGCCGAGGGAGATGTAAAGTTCGGCGACTCGCTTGCGGGGAAGCATCGACTTGAGGAAATGGACGAAGTCGTAGGGTCTGTCCGCCTCGACGTGGAAGTAGGAGCGGGTGAAACTGAACAGGATGCTGACACCATCTTCATCTAACAAAACGGCATCGACAAAGAGACCATCTTCGTTGTTGAGCAAGGCCAACACCAGGGGAATGAGGCGGTCGCCACAGAACATACGCCCCACCAGATAGGCCGCTTTGCCCCGATAAAAGACCGGTTTGAGCATCTCGATCCGCTCGATCACAGGCGGCAGGTCGAGCGAGGCAAGTTGGGCTTCGATCTCCTCGGCCATCCGGGCGATGTCACGGGCCTGATCCTGGTAGGCTACCTCAAAAGGATAATCGGCCAGAATGGCTTCGATGAGCCGTTCGAGGGAGCCCCTGGCGCCATAGGTGCGGTAGACGAGCCGGCGAGTCGGGATGGGAGGGGTTCCATAATCGGTATGGACGAACTCCATCTGGGGATCGACCCCCACGGTGGCAAAGAGACGGCGGGTGACTGAGTTGAAGAAGGTCTCGGCCACTTCCCAATCATCCCGGTTGTTGAGCAGACCGGTATAAACCGCTTTCATCCCGGCCCAGACTAACTTTTCATTGACTTTATCTTTCAAGAGTTGGCGAATTTGGGCCACGATTTCATCAACAATTTTGCGATACAGATCGAGCCGTTCCAGGGCATCGACCTGCGTCCCCTGCCAGTCACACATTTCAAAGCGAGCCTTGGCCCGCCGCGTGATATGGCTAAACTCGGTTCGATACCGGACAAACGCTTTGAAAATGTCATTGGCGCCAAGATTGGCAAGTCGACTATTGGTCAGAGGCTCAGTCATGGTTTTATCTTCCTTGATACAGATGTCACGTCTATGGGCACGGCCCATCTCGCAACTGGGTTGTAACTGGGATATGGTATAATAACAGCGAGCTTCAATGTCAACAAGTCGCAAGGATGCTTATGATAAATTACGCCTCAACCTATTGGCCCTGGATGTTTCGGCTGGGGGCTGTCTGGGCCAGACAGACGGAGCGGATGCTACGCCTCTCCTCCGCATCGCTCATTCCCCCACCCTCCTCATTTTTTCAACGGAGACAAAGCGAGGAGCAGCAACAAAAAATGGAAGAACGACAAGAAAACCTCATCACGACTGTCACCCACGAATTGCGGACCCCTTTAACCTCAATCCGGGCGCTGTCCGGTATTCTGTACGATAATCCTGATTTGGATGTTACCAGTCGTGAAAAATTTTTGGATATTATTGTGAAAGAAAGCGAAAGATTAACCGGTATTATCAACGAGGTCCTGGAATTGACCGAGTTGGAATTAGGTCTGGTTGATTGGCACCTGGATGAGGTGGATTTGAAGGGTGTCATTCAGGAGGCGCTCGACGCCGTGGCCGATATGAGTCGCCAGAAATCGGTGCGGGTCGAACTTCGCCTGCCGCCAGAAATTCCGACCGTGTTGGCCGACCCGGATCGCGTGACCGAGGTATTAGTCAGCTTGCTATCTAATGCCATTACTTTTTGTGATGACGCAGCCGGTTGGGTTGGTGTGCGTCTCTATGTCCTGGAGGGGCGCCTGCGTGTCGATGTTTGCGACAATGGGCCGGGCCTCATCACCACCCGGCGACCGAGTCTGATCGACACCGCCTCGAACGGCGAGGCCCCCCCGGCCTGGTACGGGCCAACCAGCCTCGGTCTACTTATTAGCCGAGACATCGTTGCCCAGTTAGGCGGACAGCTCTGGGTTGATGAGTCGCTCTCTCACGGGGCCACCTTTTCATTTAGTTTACCCTTAGCCGGAAAATGAATAACCAGTAGACCGCAATCGCATCCTTCGATATAATCTCGTTCCTCGATCTACTCAGG